>NZ_JBHSEB010000077.1:0-12344 GCF_042651925.1 Catenibacterium sp. GCM10023432
AATTATTCAAACTTGTTTTTAAGTTCGTCTTTTTTTATACGTTTTGATTGATTTTTGTTTCACACTTCTCTCTCCTATATATATAAGAATAAGAAAAATAGATGAAAAAAGCCATAGTAAAGTTATGTGAAACGCTTACATTAAACAAAGGTGGTTATTTGTTTATTGTTGCGTTTATATGATGGGTGTATAACTAATGCAGAAAATAGGTACGAAATAAATGACTTTCGGTCATATTGCCTATTTCCTAAAAAAACAATTCATTATGTTCGCTATTTCACAAAAATTTATGTTAACGCTTTACAAAATTAAGAGTATAATGGATTCATCAACCAAGATACATATACATTTGATATATCTGAATATGTCTGTTTGATATAGATGACGCTTTTTTATCACGATGAAGTGTTTTTGGTTGAATTTTAAAATTTTTAGGAGTATTATCCTATAGAATCAAAAAGAAGGAGGTATGTGGATTGGATAAAATGATTCTTGATATCATAGCTGTAGACCATAGATGTGCTCAGGCTGTAAAAGATGCCAAAAAGAAGAGACAGGATACAACTGCAGATATGAACAGTAAGAAGAAAGAAATCTACGATTCTTTCGTCAAAGAGTATCAGGTAACACTTGATGCAAAGAAGAAAGAGTTACAGGAAAGAATTGACGCAACAAAGAAGAAGAATGAAGAGGATTACAATTCTTCTGTTGAGAAGATCACCAGCCTTTATGAAGCCCACAAGGAGGAGTGGGTTGCATCTATCGTAGACAGATGTAAAGAGATTTAGAGGTGAGATTATGAGTTTTTCATCTAATGCAGTTCTTGCAAAAGCAAGATCTATGTATGGTAAACATCTCACTCCTGAAAGCTATGATGAACTTCTAAAGAAAAGAACTGTCAATGATGCTGTCAGTTACTTAAAGAGTGAAACAGCATATGGTCCTATTCTTGAAGGTTTGAAAGAAACAAACATTCATAGAGGACAGTTGGAATCACTTCTTGATGAAGAGGAATTCTTACGTGCTGTAAGATTGATTCATTATGCACCTAAGGGTGACCAGAAGTTTTATCAGCTAGGTATTATTAGACGTGAAATAGCTGTACTATTGAGTAAAGTACGTTTATTCAATAGTGATGAAACATTGAATTCTGAATTAGATATACCTTCATACCTACCTCGTTATTCAACGTTTGATCTTTATGGCTTATTAAGTATTGAGGATTATCCATCATTATTAAGATATATGGAGAAAACACGTTACTACCATATATTACAGAAATATATGCCTATAGATGATGAGAAGATCGATACAAACATGATGGAACTTGATTTCAAACGTGCTTACTATAAGTTATTCGTTGAAACAGTGAAATCTACTTTTAAAGGTAAAAAACAGAAGGATCTACTTACTATGATCTATACTCAGATTGAGTTAGAGAATATTACCAAGATCTATAGATTTAAACGATTCTTTAATTCTAAGCCTGAACAAATCAAGAAACAGCTGATCTTGGATTACTCACGTATTCCACAATCAGTAATGAATGAATTGATTGAAACAAAAGATGCAGAGGAGTTCTTAAAGAAGCTTGCTTCATCACCTTACAAGTTATATGTGGATGATCAGGAATTTGTTTATATCGAATACTACACAGACAAGATCAAATATAATCTTGCTAAGAGATATATGAGATTTACTACAGATGCTGCTATGGTTTATATGACATATCTGATTGTATTCGAAAACGAAGTTGAAAATCTAAAACATATCATTGAAGGTTTAAGATATGGTGAAGAGGCTGAAAAAATAGCCCAACTGCTTATCTACTAGGGGGAACAACATGGCAATAGAAGAAATGGAATTGCTAGACATGACCTTTGATAAGAAATACTTAAAAGAGGTTTTATGTCAGTTAAACGAAACAAAGTATTTTTATCCTCAGCCAGCAACAAAGATTGTAAATAATGTAAAAGATGTATTTACAATGACACCTGATGAGGATTACAAGAACATGCTTGATGAATTAAAAGAGCTTGCTGAACATGTAAAGCTTGATACATCAAGTGTAAAAGAAGGATCTATTCATTTCGCAAAAGAAGATTATCGTAAGGCGCTCGATGATGTTAAGAAAGAAGCAAAGCAATATCTTGATATTAAAGAAGAATTTGTGACTGAACGTGGACAGAACCAGGCTGCTTATGGAATCCTAGAAGGTCTTTCTAATACAGAATTAAATATGGATGAGGTTAAAGGATGCGAATATATAGAAGCAAGATTTGGCCGTATTCCTAGAAGAAACAAAGACAAACTTGACTATTATAAAGGACAGTCAATCATGTTCTTAGATCTTGGTGAAGATGCAAAGAGTGTTTATTGTCTCTATATGACAACTAAGGCTGCTATCTTAAAGGTAGATAACATCTTCCAGTCAGTTGGCTTTGAAGAAATTGAAATTCCTGATTTCGTTCATGGTAGAATGGAAGACGCAAAGAAGGAATTATTAGAAGAAATTGAAAGTATGAATACTTCTATTCGTAAGGCAGACAGCCGTTTAGAAGGTATTAGAGATGCACATGAAGAAGTATTATTAAAGATGTATGCAGATCTTACTCTTGCTGCTAGAATTGAAGAATTCAAAGTATTTGTTGTTGATTATCAGTCTAAATATGCTATCTATGGATTTGTACCTGTTAGAGTCGCAAAAGATATTAAGAAGGCTTTTGAAAAGTACAACGTAGAATATCAGGACTTGCCTGCAGATATTTATGGTGATCAGCAGATCATTGCACCAACACTTACTAATAACTATCCATGGGCTAGACCATTTGAAGCAATCTCTAAAGTTAAACAGAGTGATCGTGTGGATACTACTTTAGCCACTGCAGTACTATTCATCTTAGTATTTGCACTTATGCTTGGTGATATTGGTTTAGGTGTTGTGCTTGTGTTACTTGGATTACTTATGAGAAAGAAAGAATCAGGAAAGATGATTACTATTCTTGGTATTGCATCTTTTGTTGGTGGTTTAATTTATGGTGATGCTTTCTACTGTATTCATCTTTACCCATCAGTAATCCCTGTTGCAGATGCATTTAGTTATCAGCGCTTCATTAATGCGATTCTCTTACTTGTTGTAGGACAGTTCTGCATTGGTAAAGTAAAAGCTATCTATAATGAACAATCAATGATTAATAAGGTATTCTCTATCAAGGGTGTCGTTGGCATCGTCATGGGACTTGCAGTAGCTGCTTATGTCGCAATTGCTGTAGATACAACTTGGCATATCTCTTATTTACCATTAGTTGTTGTACTTGTATTAGGCATTGTATTGAACTTCATTAAGAAAGCGCTCTATAAGAAACAATAGAAGGGAGGATACTATGGCTATCTCAAAATTGCAGCTCGTTGAGATAGAATTCCCTGAAACAATGAGTGATGAAGTATTATCTAAGCTTGTTGATTCAGAAAAATTTCATCCAGAGCCAGCATCAAAGTTTGTGGATTCAGTAAGAGGTCTTAAGATCATGAATAAGGATAATCCTTATGCTGATTTATTAGGACGTATGGATGAAGCGGCAGAGAAGTATGGTATTAATATCAATACATCAGAAAAGCCTCAGATCATCAATATTGTAGAAGCAGATGATTACTTCTGCGAATGTCTTGATGAAGCAAACAAAATCGCACGTGTTAAAAATGAATTACAGGTAATGATTGATGAAAACAATCAGGCCAAGAAGTACTTGAAATATATGAAGGATCTTGATATAGACTTCGATGACCTTTTCTCAAGCGAATATATTCAGGTTAGATTTGGTAAGTTACCTACAATGAACCTTGATAAGTTATCTTATTATGATTCACAGGAATTCTTATTTAAATCAATCTATCAGGATGCAAAGACATGTTATTGTTTCTATATAACATCTCCTTCTAATGCACCTGAAATAGATAACATATTCTCTTCACTATTCTTTGAACGTATTCATATTCCTGAATTCCTTCATGGAACTCCAGGTGAATCATTAGAAATTATTGAAGAAGAGAATGCAACTGCAGAAGCCTCTGTCAAGAAATGTGATGGTAAATTAAGAGATTTATTCAGTAAAAAAGAAAAAGATTTATCAATCATTTATGCTTCATGTCAGGAACTTAATAAGACAAGTGAAGCACAGAGATATGTCGTGGTATTTGGAAACAATGCTGCTATCTATGGTTTCTGTGATAAACATTATGCACACTCTTTAAAAGAAGAACTTGAACAGATGGACAAGGTACATGTTGAAATCAAACCAGCAATGGGAGATTCAAGACTTTATCCACCTACAAAACTCAAGAACAACTGGTTCTCAAGACCATTCAAGATGTTCGTTGAGATGTACGGTGTTCCATCTTATACAGACTTTGACCCAACAAATTTCGTTGCGGTAACATATACATTCTTATTCGGTATGATGTTCGCCGATGTTGGTCAAGGTATCCTGCTTTCAATTATTGGTTTCCTTGCTTATAAATTAAAAGGCATGAAGCTTGGTGAAGTAGGTATGCGTATTGGTATTTCATCTGCAATATTCGGTGTAATCTTTGGCTCAGTATTTGGATCAGAAGAAATCCTTGTTCCATTCTTTGCACCAATGGCATCTGAAAATACTATGACGCTATTAGGTGTTGCAATTGGTGTAGGTGTATGTTTAATCATCATCTCAATCCTATTCAATATCTATTTAAATTTGAAGAAGAAACATTGGGGAGAACTACTATTCTCTCAAAATGGTGCCGCTGGTTTAGTATTCTATGTTGCAGTATTAGTACTTGCAATAAATATGTTATTAAACCTTGGCTTAAATATCCCAATGGGTATCTATGTCGCAATCTTTATCATTGCCCCACTTGTAATGATCTTCTTAAAAGAACCTCTTACTTACAAACTTGAAGGTAAGAAGATGTTCCCACATGGATTTGGTAACTTCTTTACTGAATCATTCTTCGAAATGATCGAAGTATTGTTGACATTTGTTGCCAACACTATGTCATTCCTACGTGTCGGCGGTTTCGTCTTATCACACGCTGGTATGATGCTTGTTGTTTACACATTAGCTGAAATGGTTGGTGGATTCGGTTATATTATCGTTCTAATTATTGGTAACGCATTTGTAATGTGTCTAGAAGGATTAATTGTCGGTATCCAGGTATTACGTCTTGAATTCTATGAATTATTCAGTCGTTACTATGAAGGTAATGGTAAACCATTTGTATCTATGAAAGAAAGTCTAGAATAACGGAGGAAGAAAAAATGACTACTATCTTAACATTCATTATCCCTGCATTAATTGTTGTATTATTATCTTTACCACTAGTAAATGTATTCAAAGGTAAAGTTACTGCTAAGAGCGCTAAAATGCGTCTTGGTACTCATATCTGTGGTTTCTTTGGTGCTGTAGCACTTGTATTATTTCTTACATATGCAAATAGCCCAGTATTAGCTGCTGGTGCTGACAAGATGACTGGTTCTATCGCTCAGGGTCTTGGCTTTATTGGTGCTGCTCTTGCAACTGGTTTATCTGCTCTTGGTGCTGGTATTGCCGTAGCTGCTGCTGCTCCTGCTGCAATTGGTGCATTCTCTGAAAATGCTGAAAACTTCGGTAAATCATTGATCTTCGTTGCCTTAGGTGAAGGTGTTGCCATCTATGGTCTATTAATCTCAATCTTAATTATCAACACACTATAGGAGATTACTATGAAGTTCTTTCTGATCAGTGATAATATCGATACCCTCACTGGTCTAAGACTCGTGGGTATTGAAGGCAAAGTTGTTCATACCCGTCATGATTTCTTAACCTTACTTGAAAATAAGATGAGAGATCCTGAAATCGCAATTATCTTAGTGACTACTAAGTTAATTGAACTTTGTCCTGATATTATCTCAGAAATTAAATTAAAACAGCCAAAGCCTCTTATTACAGAGATTCCTGACCGTCATGGTCATTCTAAGATTGGTGAAGCCATCGATGGTTATGTCTCTGAAGCAATAGGCGTTAAGTTATAGGAGAGTATACAATGGAAGAAAATCAAGAAGTATTTCTCTCAATGAAGAATGAGATTGAAAAACAGTCTCAAAGAGAAGTCGATGCAATCATGGCCGAAGTAAAGAAGATTGAAGAAGAAGCTTATTCTTCTATGCGTGCTGAAGCTAAGAAAGATGCAGATTTAAGACTAAAACAGGAATTAGATGAAATGCAGTCAGAATCAGCTGCGGAAATTTCTGAATCCCATGTTGAGAGACAGAAAAAGCTTATTAATAAACGTGATGAGTATGTAACTACAATCTTCAAGAAGGCAAGAGAAGAATTAGTTGCATTTACAAAAACACCTGAATACAAAGAGTTCATGGTCAATAAGGCCAAGAAGCTTGCAGGTGATTATATGCCTCATTCAGTTATTTATGTAAAAGAAGAAGACTTAGGTCTTGCTGATGATTTAAAAGCTGCTTATGGTGATGCTGAAGTGAAAGCTGGAGATATCACTATTGGTGGTTTAATTGTTGAAAACACAGAAAGCTCTATTGTTCACGATGAAACATTAGAATTCGCATTAAAGAATCAGAAAGAATGGTTCATCCAGCATTCTGGTTTAATCATTAATAAATAAAAGAAGGGGGATAAACAAGTTGAAAGAAAATCTAATTTATTCAATCAACGGCCCGGTTGTTAAAGTAAAAGATACAGATGCCTTTTCAATGCTTGAAATGGTGTATGTAGGTAACAGTAAATTAATGGGTGAAGTTATCTCTATTACTAAAGAATTTACTACTATCCAGGTTTATGAAACAACTACAGGTCTTAAACCAGGTGAACCAGTATTCCCAACAGGTCAGCCTATTTCTGTAACACTTGGTCCTGGTATCTTAAGAAATATTTATGATGGTATCGAAAGACCACTAGAAGAAATCGCAAAAGAAAGTGGTGCTTTCATTCCTACAGGTAGTGCTGTAGAACCACTAGATACAAAGAAATTATGGGATGTCACTTTAACTGTTAAAGTAGGTGACCATGTTGAAGGTGGTACTGTATATGCCAAGATTCCTGAAACAGACATGATCGAACATAGATGTATGGTTATGCCAGGTATGTCAGGTACAGTTACTGAAGTGAAAGAAAATGGTCAGTATACAATTAATGATGTAGTTATGGTCTTCACTGATGATGAAGGTGTAGCTCATGAATGTACATTAACTCAAAGATGGCCAATCAAGACACCTCGTCCAGTCCATAAACGTTTACCTATCAGTATGCCACTAGTTACTGGTCAGCGTGTTATCGATACATTGTTCCCTATCGCAAAAGGTGGAACAGCTGCAATCCCAGGAGGATTCGGTACTGGTAAGACAATGACTCAGCATCAGCTTGCTAAATGGTGTGATGCCGATATTATCGTCTATGTAGGTTGTGGTGAACGTGGTAACGAAATGACTCAGGTTCTTGAAGAATTCTGTGAACTCGTTGACCCTAAGAGTGGTAAGCCATTAGTAGACAGAACTGTCCTCATTGCGAATACATCTAACATGCCAGTTGCTGCCCGTGAAGCATCTATTTATACAGGTGTAACACTTGCTGAATATTATCGTGACATGGGTTACCATGTTGCTATCATGGCTGACTCAACATCTCGTTGGGCTGAAGCCTTAAGAGAAATCTCTGGTCGTCTTGAAGAAATGCCAGCAGAAGAAGGTTTCCCAGCTTACTTACCTTCTAGATTATCTCAGTTCTATGAAAGAGCTGGTTATATGGAGAACTTAAATAACACAAATGGTTCAGTTACAATCATCGGTGCCGTATCTCCACAGGGTTCTGACTTTTCAGAACCAGTTACTCAGAATACTAAGCGTTTCGTACGTACATTCTGGGCACTTGATAAAGCATTAGCTTACGCAAGACACTATTTCGCTATCAACTGGAATTTATCTTATTCAGAATATATTCCAGATCTTGAAAGATGGTATTCAAAGAATGTTGATCCTAAATTCATGAGAGATAGACAGGAATTGGCTTCTATTCTTGCAGAAGAAACTAAATTAATGGAAATCGTACAGTTAATGGGTTCTGACGTTTTACCAGATGATCAGAAGCTTGTTATTGAAGTAGCCAGAGTAGTTCGTGTAGGTTACTTGCAGCAGAACGCTTTCCACAAAGATGATACTTATGTACCACTTGAAAAACAGCTTAAGATGATGGAAGTAATCCTTTACTTAAATGACCGTTGTCAGCAGGTTGTTGCTCAGGGTAAACCTATTCGTACAATCATTGAAACAGGTATCTTCGATGAAGTTGTTAAGATGAAATATGATGTACCTAATAATGATTTAAGTAAATTTGATTACTATTATAAAAAGATTGATGCAATTTGTGCATCTATTGACTAAGGAGGGGTAACATGGCACTTCAATATGTAGGTTTAAGTGAAATTAATGGACCACTCGTCGTATTAGATCACGTTAAAGATGCATCTTATGATGAAATGGTTGAACTACAGTTAAAAGATGGTTCAACACGTTCTGGTCGTATTGTAGAAATTGAAGGTGAAAGAGTTGTTGTTCAGGTATTTGAAGGAACAAACGCTTTATCACTTGCGAATACTAAGACAAGACTATTAGGTCATCCAATGGAATTACCATTATCAATGGAAATGCTTGGCCGTGTCTTCTCTGGTGCAGGTAGACCAATTGATGGTCTAGGAGATATTTATGCTGAAAAGAGTGCTGATATCAACGGTCAGCCTCTTAACCCAGTTTCTCGTGTATATCCAAGAAACTATATCAACACAGGTATTTCTTCTATTGACTGTCTAATGACTCTAATCAGAGGTCAGAAGCTACCAATCTTCTCAGGTTCTGGTTTACCTCATAACCAGTTAGCTGTACAGATTGTTAAGCAGGCTAAGATTGCTGATGAAGCAGGACAAGGCTTCGCTGTTGTCTTTGCTGCAATGGGTGTTACAAATGACGTAGCTAACTACTTCAGAAGATCATTTGAGGAAGCAGGGGTTATGCAGAGAGTTGTTATGTTCATGAACTTATCTAATGACCCAATCATTGAACGTATCTTAACACCTCGTTGTGCATTAACTGCTGCTGAATATCTTGCATTTGAACATGATATGCATGTTCTTGTAATCTATACTGATGTCACTTCTTATTGTGAAGCATTACGTGAATTCTCTTCAAGTAAAGGTGAAATCCCAGGTCGTAAAGGTTACCCAGGTTATCTTTATTCTGACCTTGCTTCATTATATGAAAGAGCTGGTATTTCTAAGGGTGCTAAAGGTTCTGTTACACAGATTCCAATCCTTACAATGCCTAACAACGATATCACACATCCAGTTCCTGACTTAACTGGTTACATCACAGAAGGACAGATCACTCTTGATCCTGAATTAAATGCGACTGGTATTTATCCACCAGTTGGTGTTCTTCCATCACTTTCAAGACTTATGAAGGATGGTATCGGTGAAGGCTTTACAAGAGCCGACCACCAGGATGTTGCCAACCAGTTATTTGCATGTTATGCCCATGTACAAGATGTTAAGTCATTAACATCAGTTATCGGTGAAGATGAATTATCAGATACTGATAAGAAATATATGGAATTTGGTCGTCTTTTCGAGCAGCACTTCCTTAATCAGGGATTCGATACAAACAGATCTATCGAAGAAACCCTAGACCTTGGATGGTTACTATTATCAGTTCTTCCAAAGAATACATTGGATCGTATTGATAATGCTGTTGTAGATAAATTCTATGATCATGAAAAAGCAGTCAAAGAATTTAATTTACACGAAGATGTAGTCATCAAAGAATTGAAAGACGCTGTAACTAATGGCTAATCAGGTTGTCCCTACTAAAGGGAATTTGATGGCAACCAAGAAGTCTCTTGAACTTGCTAGACTTGGTTATGACCTGCTCGATAAGAAAAGAAATGTCTTAATTAAAGAAATGATGTCATTACTTGATGATGTAAAAGAAATCCGTGATGACATCACTGACTCTTATGATCGTGCTTATGCAGCATTACGTGAAGCAAATGAATCTTTAGGTATTATTTCTGATGTTGTAGAAGGTGTACCTATTGATGAAGGTATTAGTGTTAAGTATCGCTCAGTTATGGGTGTAGAATTACCTAAGATTGAATATGAGAAAACACCATTAAGAGTTGGTTATGGTTTTGAACGTGCGAACTCTAAGGTAGACTATGCTTATATCTGTTTCTATCATGTAAAAGAAATGACAGTAAAGCTTGCAGAAGTAGAAAACTCTGTATATCGTCTAGCGAATAATATTCGTAAGACACAAAAGCGTGCTAACGCATTACAGAACATCTCTATCCCTCGTTTTGAAGCGACTGTAAAGATGATTACAGAAGCCTTGGATGAAAAGGACAGAGAAGAATTCTCAAGACAGAAAGTTATTAAAGCACAAAAGAATAGACAAGAAGCTGCAAAAAGAAAGGCATAAACTGGTACTTCGTGTACCAGTTTTTTTATGCATTATAAAAGGATTGATCGGATAGTCAAGAATGAGAGAAGTGTTTCTTTTAGCAAATAATTTATAAAGAATAGGAAAATAACCGCTTTGTGCAGTATTAATAAGTAGAGCATAAAGTGAGGTGTATGAAATTATGAGATTTGTCCAGAAATTGAAAAATATGATATCAAGTTGGTTGAATTATAAAACTCGCTCCAATGGTGCGAGAAATGGAGAAGTGCATGGGAAAGAATGAAATTGTGGGATATGAACCACTTGTGGATGATTTAAAAGATTTGATCCATAAAAAGCAGTATCAGGTTCTGAAATCAATCAATTCAGAAACTGTAAATTTGTATTGGGAAATTGGAGAAGAAATTTATAGACAGCAGGAAGAAAATGATTGGGGAAAATCAATTGTTCAAGTACTCTCAACAGAATTGCAAAAAGAGTTTCCCGGAGCAAAGGGATATTCAGCAGCCAATCTGTGGCGAATGCGTAATTTTTATTTAACTTATCGTGATTCTGAAAAACTCGCACCATTGGTGCGAGAAATTAGCTGGAGCAATAACATCATTATTATGGAAAAGTGTAAGGATGATTTGCAAAGGGAATTTTACATTCAGATGGTGAAAAGACATGGATGGACAAAACGCATCTAACTAATTTTATCGAAGCACAGACCTATGAGAAATATTTGTTGAATCAGACGAATTTTGATTTAACGCTTCCGGTAGAGCAAAGTGTACAGGCTAAGCTTGCGGTAAAAGATGAATATATATTTGATTTTGCGGAATTGTCACCTGAATACTCTGAACACGAATTAGAAATGCAATTGGTAAATAACATAAGAGCGTTTTTGATAGAAATGGGTGGAGATTATACATTCATCGGAAATCAATATCATCTGATGGCAGGAAGCAGGGATTTGTATATTGATTTATTACTTTTTCATAGAAGGTTGAGAAGTCTGATAGCCATAGAGTTGAAAATAGGTGAATTTGAAGCAGAATATGCCGGAAAGATGCAGTTGTATTTGACAACGTTGGACGAGCAGCTCAAATTGCCAGATGAGAATCCGTCAATCGGAATTATCATTTGCAAGAGTAAGGATAAAACTTGTGTAGAGTATGCGTTGAAGAATATTAATACTCCGATAGGTGTGGCTACATATCAGTTAAGAAATACGTTGCCGGAAGAGATGAAAGCAATGTTGCCAGAGCCGGAGAAGATTGTTAAGAGGTTGAGGATATTCGAAGAGACATAGTTCAATTATTGGAAATATAACTAGAAATTGAGACGGTTATGTGATTAGTATATATAAAGAATAATAGAAGAGGAAATTACAAAGGATGTTATAAATTTGTGGCGAAAAACCCATAGGCTTGCCTATGGGATGAAAGACACATAATTTTTACTTGAGTTAAGCATAAGGGTAAGTTTAATAAGAAAAAACGTTTTGGCAGGTCTATGAAGAACAGATGTCCTTCTGGGTTTCAAGCTGCTCTAGAAAAGAAATTCAAGGTATCAGGTGGTATATATATTGAAGTATCTAATGATTACAGAGCAAGTCAATATGACCATACTGTTGATGACTATATTAAAAAGAGACTATCTGACCGAATGTATAAGCTACAAGATGGTACAGAGGTACAAAGAGACTGGTATTCATCATTCCTATTATACTGTTACGATTACAGAACCAAAGATATAGATAAAAACAAATGTATTTCTGAATTTGATAAGTGTTACAGCAAAGAAAATTGGATAATAGAAATCAAGTAAAAATTTAAAAAATATATCAATACTTTTTCATGGTTTTTAC
>NZ_JBHSEB010000078.1:0-1494 GCF_042651925.1 Catenibacterium sp. GCM10023432
ATCATTTATAAGCAGAAAATGTCATGCCCCTGTTGACATGACATATAAGCGACTGCCTGTCGCACAATAAGACTCCAAAATAAAATTATGGAGTCTTTTCTTATACCTTCTTGAAATGTATTGTGATATGAGAGCCATAGGCACGTTCAATCAGTTCATCCTCCCCTATGACCTTTACAAGATTCTTAATCTGATTTTTCAAATCTGATTTATGAATATAGAAGATGGTTGTATGGGCATGACGAGCAAGAATAAGCTGTCTCAAGATATCTTTATCAGTGACATCTAGAGAATGGCCAAAGATATAGATATTGAGGCGTTCTTCTTGTGATTGTTTAAGCCATGTGAGATAACGGCATCCTGTACGTTTAAAGATACGCTGGTAGAACTTCTTGAATTCAATATATTCATTATCCTGATCTTTACGTTCTCCTGTCAAATATTCATCTATTCCTAAGACAAGATCACATGTTTCTATATCATGTTCAAGATTCGCTTTACCATGAATATAATCGTATTCTACTTCTGAATTACCATAGAGACGTTCAAACGTATTTGTATAATTGAAACTTAATACTTTATCTATATTCAATACTTGTAGTTTTTCTAGATATTTTGGAGTGTCTAGGTGGTTCACAAATGCATCTAGATACATTTCTAGACATCGAGTCAAACGTAAGAGATCATGAGTGAGGATATCTCTTAATTCTTTGATAGGCTCCATAGAGGAAAAAGAACAACGATCTCCCCAAAAATCAAGAAGAGATGTACCTAAATACTCATTGACTCTTGCAACCTTCTGCCCTGACTTAAACTGTGTATCACATTCTAATCTAATCGCATCAAGTTTTTGAATAACTTCAGACATCTCTTTTTCAAAATCCTTCCAGCCCTCTCCTATTGTTTCTTTTTCTAAATGAATAAGCCAAAGATTATCTTTAATAAGAGATTCTAGTTCATTGGATAACTCAGGAGAAATATGAAGAATAAAATCTATCATACGTGAATCATAATCAATATGTGATATATCATTTTTTTCTAATGACATGCGAAATAAAGTAATAAAATCTATAAAATCTTTATAGGTTGTTGGCAAGCCATGTAGTAAATCAAAGCCATTTCCTAACACAAGAAGATTCATACGTAGTCCTGCTACTCAAAATGTGATTAAATATACTCACATCGAGATAATGTAAGTTCTAACGAACATTACTTACTATGTCATCGTGTATGCTTTTGATTGACCGAAATCATATCTACTCACAAGTTCTAGTGCACTCCATAGTCGTAAATTCCCGAAATAGCCTTCGGTACATACCTACGTTTGCGTTCATTTATGCAACTTCGTAAGTCGTAGCATCTTTCAGATTAGTAGCAGCATTGAAATCTCTGTCTTCGATATAGCCGCAGTCACATTTGAAAAGTCTATCTGAAAGCTTTAAATCTTTCTTGATACTTTTGCAGCAGTGACATGTCTTAGATGATGGGTACCAT
>NZ_JBHSEB010000079.1:0-28052 GCF_042651925.1 Catenibacterium sp. GCM10023432
ATCATTTATAAGCAGAAAATGTCATGCCCCTGTTGACATGACATATAAGCGACTGCCTGTCGCACAATAAGCAGTGGCGCATGTGCCACTGCTTTTAAATTCTTAGTCCTTCACCACTATTCTGGTTTTCTGGACCTGTATAGTAATCTGAGAAACGAGAGTATTGTTTTTCAAATACAAGGCTGATATCGGCTGTTGCACCATTTCTGTGCTTGGCTACAACGATTTCTGTTAAGCCGTTTGTTTCTGCTTCTTTTTCTTTATTCTGATAGTCTTCACGATGAAGGAAAGCTACAATATCGGCATCCTGTTCGATGGCTCCAGATTCTCTTAAGTCGGACAACATCGGTTTTCCTTTACGCTGTTCAACCTGACGAGAAAGCTGTGATAAGGCAATAACAGGACACTTCAATTCTCTAGCTAATGCCTTTAACTGTCTAGAGATATCTGATACTTCCTGCTGTCTTGATTCTCTTGATGAAGATGGACCAGAGATCAGCTGAAGATAATCGATAATAACCATCTTTAAACCCTGTTCTCTTTGCAGTCTTCTACATTTAGCAGCAATTTCACCAATCTTAATTGCTGGTGTATCATCAATATATAAATTACAACGTGTGACACGATCTGCTGCTGCATAGTATTTATTCGCATTCTCTTTCAAAATCGCACCTGTTTTTAATTTATTGTTATCAATAGATCCTGCACAGCATATTAATCTGGTTACAAGCTGTTCAGCAGGCATTTCTAGTGAGAATATTGCGACAGCTTCTTCACTATTAAGTGATGAATTAAAACCAATATTCAAGGCAAAGGCTGTTTTACCTACAGAAGGTCTAGCCGCAAGAATAACTAAATCACCTGGCTGGAAGCCTGATGTTAATTTATCTAATTCTTTATAGCCTGTTTTTACACCAGAGACAACTCCACCATTTTTCTGAAGGAGATTCATTCTGGCTGTGACATTCTGTACAACACTTTCAATTGTCTTGAATTCCCCGGCATTTCTATCTCTTGTGACTTCTAAGACGTCTTTTTCTACTGTATCAATAAAATCATTGATATCAGTAATTTCACCATAAGCATCCTGTACGATGGTTGTAGCTTCCTTAATGAGTCTTCTGAGTAATGACTTCTCATTTAAGATCTGAAGATAATGTGTTGTATGGGCTACTGTAGGTACAGAATTCGCAAGTACCAATAAGTAATCTACCCCGCCTACTTTTTCTAATATCTTCTGATTGATTAAATAATCAGTCACTGTTGTTGCATCAATCGGTTTATTACTGTCATGAAGGAACTTCATACCTGTAAAGATCAGTCGATGCGCATCAAGATAGAAATCCTGAGGTGTTGCCATGTTGATGACATCGTTACATGCGTTCTTATCAATCAACATCGCCCCTAACAATGCACGTTCTGCCTCTAAGTCATGAGGGAGTTCTCTTGTATCCATGAGTATTCACCTTATTTTTCAGATAGATGAACATTGATAGTCGCAATAACACCTTTATAAAGTTCAATCTTAAACTTAGTAGTTCCTAAAGCACCTACTGGATAAGCATTAATGAACTTTCTCTTATCAATCTTAATACCATGTTCTTCTAATAATTTCTTTGCGATATGTTTTGTAGAAACATGATCAAAGCTCTTACCATCCTTACCAGTCTTAACCTTGAATTCTAGTACGATAGTTTCAAGCTTCTTTGCAAGTTCCTGAGCTTCTTCTTTTCTCTTTAAGTCTTCCTGTTTCTTTTCTTCTTCCTGTTTAGCAACAATCTTCTTGCCTGTTTCTGTTGCCATTAAAGCTTTACCATTCTTAATTAAGAAGTTCTGTCCATAACCGTCAGATACATTAACGATTTCACCCTTCTTACCAACTTTTTTCACATCTTCTAATAAAATAACTTTCACACTTATACACCCCTATCTTCCAAATATGCATCTATTGCATGTTCTAATCTCTCTTTCGCTTCTTCGATTGTCACATTTTCAATCTGACAGGCGGCCATAGAGAAGTGTCCGCCTCCATGTAAAGCATCATTTTCCATAATCATCTGGACATTGACCTTCTTAGAACTACGTGCACTGATTGCAACTGTGTTCTTAGATATATATCCTATCGCAAATGCAGCATAAATGCCAGAAACATATACCAATTGATTGGCTGCCTTTGCAAGAGTAGAACGGCTAAGTTCTTCATCTTTGCCTGTCGCAATAAGGAATTTATCCTTATAACGATAAGCTGATTCTGTGATATCAAATATTTCTTTCATACATTCAAATGAATCTTCTAGTAATTCATAAGCAAGTGATAAGTCGGCCTGCGCTTCTTTGAGTTTAGCCGCTGACTGGAATGTTCTTGTACCCACATGCTGTCTGAAATAGTTTGTATCAACAAGCATCCCTGTATACATGATTGTCGCATCAAGAGATGAAATTTCAATTTCATGCTGCTGATAATCAAATAGTTCTACAAGTAATTCTACTGTAGAGGATGCAGATGGTTCTAAGTATGTTAGAACCGGTGAAGAAATGAATTCTTCACTACGACGATGGTGGTCAATAATGACCTTGTTCTTTACTTTATCAAGTACTGAACGACTGATAGCAAGTGAATCCTTATGGTTATCCACACTGATTAATAAAGTATTCTTATTGGCTTTTTCAAGTGCTTCTGAAATAGTCAACATGAGTCCCTTATAATCAGGATTACTTCTCAACATTTCTACGACACCTTTTGTTTTTTCTTCAAGAGATTCATAATCAATTACTATGTTAGCTTTCTTCCCTAAATTCTCTACAATACGTGCTGCCGCAAGAGACGCACCAAATGAATCTAAATCTGAATTCTTATGTCCCATAATGAGAACATTGCGTGAACGTGTAATAAGTCCCGCAAGAGACTGTGCCATAATTCGTGAACGTACTTTAGAGGATGTTTCAAATGCATCGGTCTTACCACCAAAGTAACGCACATGATCTTTACCGCTCTTAATCGCAATCTGGTCACCACCGCGTGAATAAGCAAGGCTTAATGCGGAAGAAGCGAGTTCTTCTAGTTCTCTTAATACTTTTGTACTTCTACCAATACCAATAGAGAGTGTCATAAGAACATCCAATTCTTCTATCGCATTCTTGAAATCATCCAAAATAGAGAATTTAGATTCAATAAGTTTCTTATAGATACGTTCATTAAAGAAGACAATGTATTTACCTGTCTGATAACGTCTAATGATCATACCATTCTTATATGCCCAGTCAGTAATTGTACTGCGGCATAAATTTTGAATCTTTACCTTCTGTGATTCATCTACATTTGCAATAATTTCATCATAGTTATCTACAGTAATATAACCCATGCACACCTGAATATCTTCATAGTCCTGTGATAAAGACACATATTGTGTCACATCCTTCATATAGATGAGTCTTGTATCTGCACTATTATAGACTTCAAATTTTTTCCCTTTGACTTCTATTATTTTGACATCTTCATCATCAAAAAGACTAGCAAGTGTAGGCTGCCATTCTAATAATTTGATTCCTACAATATTGATATTTAATGCCTTTAAGAAATCAGAGACCCATGTGATATTTCTATTTTCATCATATTGAATAAGTCCTACACCACCATAGATCAAGGCATTTTTAGCATCAATACCTAATGCATCGCTGACTGAATAGCTGTTTTGCTCCATTAAGTAGCTCATATAGAACAACAATGAAATATAGACCACATTCGTAGTAACTACAAATATCGCAAGACGAAGCATCCAGGCCTGATGAAATATGCCAAAGGCCGCAAAGGCAGCAAAGATTATAAATACGAGTAAAAGAACAAAGATATTTCTAATTTGTGCAACTTTTCTCGTCATTGTAGAAGCCCTCCTTATTGATACTTATTATACAGTATTTGACGTATTTCAACAAATATATCAATAATTCCTAATATAACTAATAGTGACTGTAGGAATGGTATAAATACCAAGAAAATAAGCAAGTTAGAATAACGGCCATGGTTTCTGATAATAAGATAAAAAGATAAGAAAGCCAGACCATCCACCATAAATCCTAAGATACTAATAAAATAGAGATATTGTACAATAACAACATTTCCAAAATATTGTCTAGCAATCATACTACCTGCAAGCATGATTGCAAGAATATATCCCATTTTAGGACTGAATCTAAATGTCGCAATATGAATACTCATATCAAAAGGTATTCTTAAGCGTTTAAAGAATAATGCACATAACATCATGACTAGATAACTCTGTAAGAATGACATGATGAGTATAGAAAGTGGAATGAGATTATAAAAGTCCTGGAAAGTAAAGACATTTGATAAAGAAGGCACAGCCGCAATAATCTGGTTATACATTTCTTTTGCTTCAGTGAGTAAATTAATACCGAGTACTCCTGAGAATACATAGAAATATAAAAAGTCAGATAAAAAGAAGAATGTAGCACCAAGCACCAGCATTGTTTCTTTCTTAGCTCTATTTTTAAGACATAGTCCTACAACTGTTCCCATACCAAGTGATGAGAGGACAATTAATACATAGCTGAGTGTTCCAAATAGAAAAGCAATGACCATGGAAGCAACGGAAGTCATTAAAGCTTCTTTCAGTCCTGTCTTATAGCTATAGATAGCTATAGGAATAGCCATTCCATAACCTATTAAGGAATCAAACATCGTACCTGTCATTGTATTAAGTACTGCAAGGACACCAAAGAGTGATGCGATGAATGCGCCCTGCACGAGTTTATTTGTTTTCATAATTCATTTCTCCTTGTGGTCATTATACAACAATCACATCGCTTGACGTATACCCCTATAGGGTATATGATTGGGACAGGAGGTGAAATGATGAATAAAAAAGATTGCTGTTGTAGTGAACGTCATAAGGATCGTAGTGAAGAAGAAAAGAAAAAACTCATGAACCGCCTCAAACGTATTGAAGGACAGATTCGAGGAATTGAGGGCATGGTTGAAAAGAATGCCTATTGTCCTGATATTTTAATTCAGGTTTCTGCAGTAAATGCAGCTTTAAATAGTTTTAATAAAGAATTACTTGCAAAGCATATTAAGACATGTGTTGTGGATGATATTAAAGAAGGTCATGATGAGACAATTGATGAATTAGTGAATGTATTACAGAAGGTGATGAAATGAAACAATATAATATTACTGGTATGAGTTGTGCAGCGTGTGCCAATCGTATTGAAAAAACTGTGGCTCATATTGATGGTGTAGAAAGCTGTTCTGTTTCTTTACTCACAAATTCTATGGGTGTAAAGGGAACAGCATCTTCTGAATCTGTTATTCAAGCGATTGAGAATATTGGATATGGTGCTAGTGAAAAAGGTGTTGAAAAAGTCAAGGATGATTCTTTAGTGGATCATGAAACACCAAAATTAAAGAAGAGATTGATTACTTCTTTAGTATTCTTATTACTATTAATGTATCTATCTATGGGTCATATGATGTGGAAATGGCCTGTGCCTTCATTTTTAGAGAATCATGTATCTCTTGCAGTGACAGAGATGTTATTGACTATTATTATTTTAGTCATTAATAAAGCGTTCTTTATCAATGGATATAAGAGCTTATTTCAGTTATCTCCTAACATGGATGCTTTGGTCGCATTAGGTTCTAGTGCTGCTTTTGGTTATAGCTTAGTTGTTTTATATTTAATGATTGATGCAATGAGCCAGGGACAGATGATGAAGGTGATGATTTTAGGACATGATCTCTATTTTGAATCTGCAGCTATGATTCCTACTTTAATTACTGTAGGTAAGATGTTAGAGGCAATGTCTAAAGGACGTACAACAGATGCCTTAAAGAGTTTAATGGATCTTGCACCTCAGACTGCCGTTATTATTAGAGACAATAAAGAAGTGACTGTAGGAATTGATGAAGTCAATAAAGGTGATTTGTTTATTGTCAGACCGGGTGAAAATATTCCTGTCGATGGTGTGATTGTAGAAGGTTCTACAGCTATTGATGAATCTGCCTTAACAGGTGAAAGTATTCCTGTTGATAAAACTGTGAATGATACAGTATCAGGTGCTACACTTAATCAGTCAGGTTTTATTAAAGTACGTGCCACTCGTGTAGGGGAAGATACAACACTTTCACAGATTATTCAGATGGTGAGTGATGCAGCAGCCACTAAGGCACCTATCGCAAAGAAAGCGGATCAGGTCTCTGGTATCTTTGTACCTATGATTATCGGTATTGCGTTAGTCGCATTTATTGTCTGGATGATTCTAGGAAAGAGTATTGGATTCTCTATTGCCCGTGCTATTTCTGTATTGGTTATTTCATGTCCATGTGCACTTGGTCTTGCAACACCCGTAGCTATTATGGTCGGCAATGGTATGGGCGCTAAAAATGGTATACTATTTAAAACTTCTGAATCATTAGAAGTCACAGGATCTGTTGATATTATTGCGTTAGATAAGACAGGTACAATCACAAAAGGAACTCCTGTAGTTACTGATGTTGTCCCTTATAAGATAGAAAAAGAAATACTTTTAAATTATGCTGCAAGTCTAGAAAAGAATAGTGAACATCCTCTTGGTAAAGCGATTACTGATTATTACCAAGGCAGTGAAGAAGTCAAAGATTTCAAGATATTGCCTGGTCATGGGTTAAGAGGTTTAATTCATGATAAAGAAGTATTAGGTGGCAGTATCAAGATGATGGAAAAGCATATTCCTGACGATGTTGAAATACAAGCTAAGAATATGGCTAAAGAAGGTAAGACACCACTATTCTTTAGTTATGATGATTATTATCTTGGTATGATCTGTGTCGCTGATACAATGAAGGAAGATAGTCCTCAGGCAATCAAAGAAATGCAGAATATGGGTATTCAGGTCGTGATGTTAACAGGTGATAATCTAGAAACAGCCCAGGCAATTGGTTCAAAAGCAGGTGTGGATGAGGTAATTGCAGGGGTATTACCTGATGGTAAAGAGAGCGTTATTAGAAATCTACAGAAACAAGGTAAAGTGGCTATGGTGGGCGATGGAATCAATGATGCCCCAGCACTGACACGTGCGGATATTGGAATTGCGATTGGGGCAGGCACTGATATTGCGATAGATGCAGCTGATGTTGTCTTAATGAATAGTAAGCTGACAGATGTCACTGCCGCTATTAGACTCTCTCGTGCAACATTAAGAAATATCCATGAAAACTTATTCTGGGCATTTTTCTATAATGCGATTTGTATTCCTGTTGCTGCTGGTGTATTTATCACTTTAACAGGATGGCAGATGAGTCCTATGTTAGGGGCTGCTGCGATGAGTTTATCTAGTTTCTTTGTATGTATGAATGCATTAAGATTGAATACTTTCTCTATGCATGATGCATCAAAAGATATAAAAAGAAAGAAAAAGGAGAAAAAAACAATGGAAAAAACTTTAGAAATTACTGGTATGATGTGTGGTCATTGTGAAATGGCTGTAAAGAAGGCATTAGAATCTGTAGATGGTGTAAAAAGTGCTGATGTAAGTCATGAAAAAGGCACTGCAGTTGTGACTTTAAGTAAAGAAGTATCTAATGATGTCTTAAAGAAAACTGTAGAAGATAAAGATTATACAGTTACATCTATTAAATAAAAAAGAAGTCCTAAGACTTCTTGAGATCCTCAAATGCATAACTATGCATCTGAGGATTTTTTCTTTCAAATTCTTCTTTTTGAATTTTAGAACGAGAAATGACATCCTGAAGTAATTCTCTTGATGAGATACGTGTCGCCCCATGACCTAGCACAATCTTCTGTTCAAGATTATCACTTGTCGCAACCACAAGACGATATTGTCCTGCCATCTGTTTTGTGATGCTTTCAATATAAGCATCCGCTGTCTGTCCTTCTTTTGTATAAACGATTTCCATATCGTGATACATCTGACTCTTGCCTTTATTCTGTGGAACCTTATAAGCGTCAAAGACAAGGATCATATGGCAGCCACGATACCCTTTATAGCTCATCAATATATCAATAAGCTTATCTCTTGCGCTACCTAGGTTTTCTTTCGCAAGTTCTTTCAGTTCATCCCAGGCAAAGATGACATTATATCCATCTACAATCAAATATTCATCTAATGCCTGTACTGTATTAGAAGAGACATGATCTTGTTTAGGTTTATAGTAGTCACTCGCAAGTTTTGTTTCTAATGGACCATAGGTACGTTCATATACTCTTTTAAGTTCTTCATCACTAATATGTACAGGATTATGTGTATAAGTATGTTCCTGTTTCATCGCACTATAAAGAGGCAAATGCATCTTCTCTCTTACTTCATCATAAGGGACATAATATCCTGCACCGTGTGAACAGAAGATAGAACCTGTAGGATTATCTAGATCTGATTCACTGTCATAATCACATTGAGTTATCACTTCTTCCTGATTTTCTACTGGTGCATAGAATGTATCTAAGAAGAAAAGCTGTCCCTTTCCTTTTGTGGAAGTCAGAAGTTCTTTTTGATAATGAGTCAAAAATAAAACGGGTGCTTCACCATGAAGTGTTGTAATATCATTATTCTCGTTCACTACAGTAGGTGTTGGATAGTCTTCTAAAGCATAATAAACCTTACTCAAAGCCTCTGTAGGAATAACTAATTCATATTTATAATAGGGCTCTAAAATAACTGATTCAGTCATTTTTAAACCTTGTCTAATAGCACGATAAGTGGCTTCTCTGAAGTCTCCTCCTTCTGTATGTTTTAAGTGGGCTTTACCACCTAGAAGTGTGATTTTCATATCTGTAATAGGAGAACCTGTGAGTACACCTAAGTGTTCTTTTTCCTGTAAATGTGTCATGATAAGATTCTGATATCTCTCTTCTAAGTTATTCTGACATTGATTATCAAAGACAAGTCCTGAACCTTGAGAAAGTGGTTCTAAGTAAAGATGGACTTCGCTATAGTGTCTGAGTGGTTCAAAGTGTCCTACTCCTTCTACTGGTTCTTTGATTGTTTCTAGATAAGCGACATCTCCTTCATCTACTGTGATATCTTCATTAAAACGATCTTTCATTAATTGTTTAAGAATATCTATTTGAACTTCACCCATTAAAGAAACCTGGGCATAATCATCAAAGAGTTTTAAATGAAGTAATGGTTCTTCTTCACCTAATACCTTTAAAGAAGAGAAAAAATGATTGATATCTGCTTCTTTAGACGGTTGAATTGAATATAACATGGAAGGTCTAAGCGTTGAATGAATCACATGTCCTGATCCAATATAATCCCCTGTCTGAAGTTTCTTAATACCTGTTAAGGCTACAATATCATTCTGAACGGCTTCTTCTATAAGCGTATAATGGTTCCCTTGATATAGCCTAATTTGATGAATCTTTTCATCATGGATTGTATCACGTACATGAAGCCTGCCACCAGTTACCTTAATAAAGACAAGACGTTCTCCTCTTTCATCTCTCGCAATCTTAAAGACCTGTGCAGATAATTCTTTTTGTGGTTCTTTTTCTAAAGTATAACGGTCTAAGGCATCAAGTAGTTCTTCTACACCTTGATTCTTAAGTGCACTACCAAAATAAAGTGGATAAAGATGTCTATTAGAAATCGCTTTTGCGATAGATGCATCCTTTAAAGACTCTGTTTCTAAATATTCTTCTATCATCTCTTCATACAGTGCTGCAATATCTTCTTCAGAAGCACTCATGTCCATGATGTGAGGAGATAATTGTGATAAAGAGTCCAATAGTTCTTCTTTTGTATAATGTGTTAAATCCATTTTATTCACAAAGATGAAGGCTGGTACATGATAGTGCTCTAATAAGTTCCAGATAGTTTTAGTATGCGCCTGTACACCATCTAAACCATTGATAATCACTATTGCATAATCAAGTACACTTAATGCACGTTCCATTTCTCCACTAAAATCAGCATGACCTGGTGTATCAATAAATGTGAAATGGTTATTCTTATAATCAAGAGAAGAAACCTTAGAAAAAATAGTAATGCCTCTTTCTCTTTCCTGTGTATTATAGTCAAGAAATGTATCTTTATGATCTACACGTCCCTGATGTTTAATTGTTCCTGTCGTATAAAGTAATGACTCACTTAATGTGGTTTTACCTGCGTCAACATGAGCCACCATTCCAAGTGTTAATTGTTTCATCAAATCACCTCTTGATTATTGTATCATAGATTAATCAAAAAACACCTTGGTTTTATCCAAGGTGTGTCTGTAGGTATATCTTTATATACCATGCAATATATAAAGTCACTACCTGTTTTAACTACAATTCTATGAATTATGCATTCTTCAAGAATGCTTTATATGCCTGATATGTTTCGTATACGTCTACTTTAGATACGACTTCCATTGGTGCATGCATATTTAATACTGCAATACCTGCATCAATAACATCCATGTTGTAGTTTCCAAGGATATAGGCAATAGTGCCTCCTCCACCCTGGTCCACCTTACCAAGTTCAGCTGTCTGATAGTGGATATTTGATTCATCCATGACAGCACGAATTCTCGCAACATATTCTGCAGAGGCATCATTACTTCCGCTCTTACCTCTTGCACCAGTATATTTATTAAATACAATACCGTTACCTAAATAAGCAGCGTTCTTCTTATCATTCACACTTACAAATAGTGGATCTACCCCAGCAGATACATCACTTGAAAGCATCTTTGATCTAGATAAAGTAAGTCTTGTCTGTACAAAACTATCAATACCCATCTTCACTAACATTTCACCAATTGTATTTTCAAAGAATAAAGACTGAGCACCTGTAGCACCTACTGAACCGATTTCTTCTTTGTCTACAAGAATAGCACAGCATGTATAGTCACATACATCCATATCAAGAATTGCAGTTAAAGATGTATAGGCACATACTCTATCATCATGACCATAACCTGCAATCATTGAACGATCTAAACCATAGTCTCTTGCTTTACCACTTGGCACAACTTCAATTTCAGCTGATACAAAATCTTCTTCTTCAATATCATATTTATCTTTTAATAGTTTTAAGATATTGGCCTTCACAGCATCTTTTTCTTCACCTACTAAAGGCATATTACCTAAAGTAACATCAAGGTTTTCACCTTCAATCACTTTAGCTGCTTTCTTATCTAACTGTTCTGCAGCTAAGTGAATAAGTAAATCAGAGATACCTACTACTGGATCATCATCATCTTCACCAATCACAACATCTACGACAGTACCATCTTTCTTAGCGACAACACCATATAATGATAAAGGAATAGTCACCCACTGGTATTTCTTTACACCACCATAATAGTGTGTATCAGCTAATACGAATCCTTCTGATTCATATAATGGATTCTGTTTTAAGTCCATTCTAGGAGAGTCAATATGAGCACCTAAGATTCTCATACCTTCTGTAAGTGGCTTATTACCAATCACAAATAAAGCAATATTCTTATCTCTGTTGTTGACATAAACCTTGTCTCCTGGTTTAAGTGTTTCAAAGGAATCTAATGGCTTGAATCCTTTTTCTTCGGCTAAGCGAATAGAGTCTTTAACACAAGCACGTTCTGTTTTGTTTTTTGAAATATAATCTTTATAACCTTCATTATATTCCATGACTTCATTAAGATTGTCCTTATACTTTTCCCATGTATTTTTTGCGTACATTTTCTAACCTCTTTTCTTTTTATCTCTACAACAGTATACCATGCTGAATAAATAAAGATAGTGTTATGAACTGTTTGCATCATAATTCTATTTTTTAGTAGAATATACTTAAAGAAGGTGTTTGTAATGAGAAGAAAAGATAGAGAAATCACTGCCTTTGATGAAATAATGAAAATCATTGCGAAATGTGATACTTGCAGAGTTGCCATGTTTGATGAAACATTTCCTTATATCATTCCTCTTAACTTTGGGACTGATTTAGAGGATAACCAATTATATTTATACTTTCATGGTGCAAAGATTGGTAAGAAGATTGATCTAATGAAACAGAATAAGAATGTTTCTTTTGAGATGGCATCCTGTTCATTTTATTTCTTGCTTATTATTTGACGCTTACCCTATATTTTATGGGATGCATTATATCACATTAAAAAAATCACCTCTATATTCTTGAGATGATTTTATAAGATGTTTTTTACTATTTAATTTAAAAGTTATTACTGCACATTTC
This sequence comes from Catenibacterium sp. GCM10023432, assembly GCF_042651925.1. Classification (NCBI taxonomy): domain Bacteria; kingdom Bacillati; phylum Bacillota; class Erysipelotrichia; order Erysipelotrichales; family Coprobacillaceae; genus Catenibacterium; species Catenibacterium sp. GCM10023432. The sequence goes on from NZ_JBHSEB010000079.1 coordinate 12,178, forward strand.
CATCAAAAGTTGAAAGACACACTATTTCACTACAGCTTCTTTTAATTATTTTCATTTTTAACTTTTCAATTTTTTTCTAAAGTTAAATCTCATTATTGTTTCTTTACCAACATATATTTCTTATAAGAAAACTGTATTTTAGATATTTCAAAAACAAATCTAAACAATTTTTAATGCATCTAGAATATCATCGTATAGTATTTTGAGTAATACGAATATTATGAGGAAAATGTTCTTTTGCATATTTATACATTGCAACACTTCCTATTGAATGTGTTGAATGTATATTTAATTGACTTTTTGGATACTTGTTGTTATCAGACATATATTTTAATATATCTAAACCAGTATAACCATCCTGTATATCATAATCTAATGAAATAAAATCAAATTCTAATAAATCAAGCAATAAAACAGCTTGCTTATATTGACGTACAACTGTAAATCCTTCACCAACAGGATCTCTAACATCATCAACAAACAATTTCATATTATAACTCCTTTTTTATAATTTCGTATCCCATTGCCTTAATGAATCTTAAAGTTTCTAAGCATGTATTACGATCATATTCCTTTTCACTTTCAGGTAAATCTTCATATGGAACTAAACATGGTGTTGTTTTTAATCGACTATCTTTGGCTTCGCCATATGTCCATCCCTCTGCAATTCTTGAAGACGCCCATACATCATGATTGTTTTTTGCTAGTGATTCTAATAATTCTAATAGTTCTTTATCTAATACAATTGATTTTGTATCTTTGGGTTGTGGTTTATATGTCATTTTACTTTCCTTCTTTCATAATTTTTAAGAGTTTTGCAGCAATATTATCCAATTCACCTCTATTAAATGTTTGAATACCATAAGGGCAATCCTTCTTTTTTTCTAGTGAATCAGTAATAATCACTGCTTTTGTTTGATTACCATAACGATTAACAATATTATTTAATTTTTCATAATATTCATTTATAAGATTGGTAGTTGCTTTACATTCTACAAAAAGAGAATCATATCCTTTTGTGAGAATAATATCTATTTCACTTGTAAATGGATTACCATTACAACTTACAGTCACATCATTTTCAATATCATCAAATAATAAAGACTCTTTTAATAAATAATAAATATAAATTTCATATAATTTTCCAGCTTCACAAAGCATTTCTTTAATTTGAAACGAATGAAATCTAAAAAATGATTGTTTATCTCGACTATATCTACTTATTAATTGCTTTTGTTCTATCTGATGAAGTATATCATTATACTTTTTATCAATATTCAATTGACTGTATTCTAAATTGTAATATCTCACTGCAAGTTTGTATTTTCTTCCATTTCCATATCTACTATATAATGGAACAATATCAATATTTGAATAATCCATAAACATAGATATAGGTTTATTAAATATTAATTTTATTTTTTCTTTATTTGATTCATGTACATATAAAGTGATAACAATATAATTTGAATCAATTTTAAAATTTGAATTTCCAGATATAATTTTATGTTTCTTAAGACCATCAATTATTTTATGAACACCTTTCAAACATACAACCGGCATACAAAATTGTAATTCATAGTCTTGTATTTGTTCTTTAATCTCAAATATTGTAATAAGATCTTTTTCAGAAACAACTTTTTCAATACCCTCTGTTAACTTTTTCCATAAGGATCTATTCTTCACATATATTTTCCATAAATCAAGATATTCTTTTTTAAAGTATGGTTGACCCTTCTTTTGTGTAGATGCTTGACTGAGTTCCGTAAAATCAAGAACACTTAAATATTCCTTATTATCAATATATGTCAATCTATCAGCTAAATAGATATTTTGAAAACTTTGTGATGATAGATTAAAAGAATATCTTGGATAATGATTTTCTTTCTTATTTAATAATTGACATAGTGGAGATTTATTCATTTCAATAGCATAAATATTGTCAAGATATTTATCTATCACATGAATATCATGATGATACGTTAAATTAATGACAGATTTAACTCTAGAATCCTTAAAATCTTCCACGGATAATCGATAATCTGTATCATTTAAAATAATAAAATGAATGATAACATCATTTTTCTTAGAATCAAAGAATTTTTTAACTTTATTATATGAATTTAAAAATTCTTTTTTTCCTTTTAATTCATAAAGATATGTCACTTCTTTTACATTAGACGTTAAAACAGAACATACATTTAAAAACATGTTATCTATCACATATGGAATCATTAAATGAAGTGAAGGTGAATAAGTCAGTATATAAGGTATTTTTTCTATAAGATCAAAATCAATTTTTTTATAGTCCTTATAACTATGTGCACCTAAAATTGGCTGAACATGACAATCAATATTAGATATATAATTCATCGTATTCTCAAGTTGTATTTTGGAAAGACACGCCAGACTCTCTTCAAATTTTTCTTTATAGTAAGAATAAATTCCTTTTTGATAATAGTCACCACTTATTAAACTATTTATACATAATTCCCAAGCGCTGAATAAAACTAATGAATGATAATATTTAACAATGATCTTTTTGATTGAATCAAAGTCTGATGTTTGCATAAGCCAGTCTTTATTATCATCTATTTTCTTAGTCAATTCTTGATGTAACTGAATAGATGCATTATCTAAATCATCTAATCCTATGTGTGTTTTCATCCATTCATTATGACAAATATTATCTAGTTTCGTTTCATAAGATGAATGAAGAATACATAGATGTTTTTTATTCATTTTATCTTTGGTATGAGGATAATTAGCTGCTGCTTCTTCCACATCCATTGGAGTCCATCCAGATACTAATTTTTCTGTTACCCAGCGACGATGTTCAATCCATGCTATTTTTTCTAGATTATCTGCTTTATCAATCTTTTGTTTAAATAACTTAGCAGCAGATGCATCGTCAGCATTTATACCTAAACTATATAATTTATATTTAAGTGATAAAGCAAATGATAAACTTGATTCTAAATTATATTTATCATTGAATTCTGCAAGTAATTTATCAAAGGAAATTTTTCTATGTTCATTCCAAACAATATGTGTATTTAACGCTAATTCTTTCATTCTGTCATAATTTTGCAACTGACTATATTCTTTATCAATAATTACGGAATGCATATCACCTTGATCATATCCTTTAGTTGCAATATATTGAATTGACTTATTTTGATAACAATTATTTATTTGACTTGCAAGTTCATAATTTTTTTTGTTATCTAAATACGAAATAAATATATAATTACAGTTTTTAGCTTCTTTCAAAATCCCATCATATTCATTAGAGTTCATTTGAATAAAAGCGATATCTCCATAATTATTTTTCTTATTTCCATTAAAGAAATCCATTAATGATGGTCTTTGATCAAGATACTGTTTAACACTATCTTCATACAAAACTGTCACCTTTAATTTTTTATCAATCATCTGTCCTGATTGTAAACATTGATCTAAAAATAGTTGACCATATAATCCAAAGCCTGCAACTAACACTTGTATTGTTTCTTTGGCATATTCATATAATGGATGATTATATAATAAATTTTGAAATATAACTTGCATATCCTGATCTAAATATTTTTTAACATCAATTAATTGTATTCTTTTGTTATTAGAAATGTAATGAGAAAAATGTGAAGGTACAAGATAACAAATGGCTTTTTCTAAATCTTCCATAAGTTCTTGACAATGATTATATCTTAAAATAACTTGCTGGTTATTATCTAATATCTTTTCATCTGTTAAACATTTTTTTAATATATATATAAGAGTATCTTTGAGTTGATAATAAGATGTAACAGGTGAAGAGTTGATAAATAGTGAATCATTGATGTATTGCTCTATATTTTCAAGATATTCTTTTTGATATCCATTAAAATAAGGATATTTTTCTTGATCCAAAACAACAAGTGAATCAAATAACACAACTCCAATAGAATAAATATCACTTTGTATTGTATATTGATTATTAAAATTCAAATGAAGATAGGGATCACTATATCTAGGTGTTTCTCTCATGTTATTTTGAGTTCCAATAATAGGACATAATGTATCAATATCAAAAAGATTTAATAGATCATAATCAACTTCATTATTCTTTTTTAAATATCCAAAATTACTAGGCTTAATATCTAAATGTAACAATCCAGCATTATGTAATGAATAAATACATTCTGTTAATGAAAGTATACTATTTAAAATAACAAAAAGATTTCGTTCCGCATCATGAGTAGGATTTTCTTGAACATTTCTTATCATTTTTTCATACACTTCTAAATCATAATCGGGAGTAAATATATATATCGTTCCTGTTTTGTCACGACTTGCATATAGAATCCTAAAATAAGGAATATAGGACCATAGCTCCTTCTTTTCATTTATTTTTTCTAAAAGAGTTTGATATGCATTTAAATATCTCTCTCTTCCCTTTTGAAATTCATTGATTTTATCACTTAAAACTTCATTAATAAATAAATATCCTTCATCATTTCTTTCTATAAATTCACTCAATTCATAAGGATAATATTCTTTAAGACGACCTGTTGTTTGATCTAAATTAACTTGATAACTTAATACACTTCCTCCATATTCTTCACTACCATTTTTAATATGCACTATAAATTCATTATTATTTTCATCAAATAATTTTATATTCTGAGATAATACAATTCTTTTGTCCATTAAAAAGTACCTCCTATATAACTACAATCATCATAATTATGACAATGATTAAAATAATCGTCTAACATTTGGTAGTCTTTTCGAATAAGTATGTCTTTAATACTCTTTTTTATTTTATTTTCTTCGAACATTTCCTTCCAGGCACCATCACTAAACAAGTAAATATTTTGAAAACAGCCATCAAAAATATGAATATGAGTATGTTCTTTAATATTATGATGTGTAACCGTATAAATTCCTTGAAAATTTTGGACAGGGTAAGAAACGATTTCTATTTCTTTATTGAATACAGTTAAAGAAAGGCTATCTCCCAAAGAAAAAACAAGTGTTTTATTTTTTCTTTTATTATAATAAACAAACAATAATGTCGATGACAAACTTAAAAAATCAATATTTTCATTTTGAGAAATTTGTCTAAGTGAATATTGAAGTTCATCTATCACAAGTTTCTTAATAACTTCTTCATCAAAGTGAAACAAGTCGATATGAGCGACAATGTCTTTGACCTTATTCGAAATAACCTTTGCGCCTTGCAAACTATTTTCACAACTACTCACACCATCTGCTAAACACAGAAACATCATATTTTCATTGTCTTCACTTAATAAATAATCTTCACTTTTTTTATGATTTGCGATATGATATTCACCAATTTTACTATACTCTTTAATCAATTTAAAAACCCCTCACTACATTTTTTGATAACTATATGCACTTAAGATAACCAACACATCGAATATATTCTTTTTTGAAATAGGCTGATAATGGGCTTGTTCTAGATATGACTTTATACTTTCTTTAAAGTCATAAAATGTTTCATTAAAAGTCTTTTCAGAAGTATTCATTAAATTATAATAGTAGTAATAGCTTGCTATTAAATCTGTTCTTGTTATTGATAAACTATCTAAAGAATTGGATGTATGATTATTGAATAATACTTCTTTTTTATCATAATGTTCAAAATTCTTTCTTAAATAAGAATCTACTTTTTTTAACAATAATATAAAATCATCATTTTGTTCTGTCATTTGATTCGAATATTGTTTTTCTAAATCATCAAATTTCATATCTATAAACCATAAACCATAATTTAAATCTTTTAAATTTCCATCATTCAACTCTTTTATTTTTTGAATGATTTTCTCATATTGTAAATAAGCCTCTTTTTGATTTGATTCTATCATCAAATGATTTTGATTATGTTTAAAGTCATAATGATCATGAAGATAGTCATAAAATTCTTTTTCATTACTATAAAATTTATTGACTGTATTTTGTTTATAATCAAATAAAGGATCATTTTCTAATTGATGATCTGTTAACTTTTCATTTGCTATCATATTTATCATTTCATTAGCTTTTTTTATTTTGTCAGAAGATGACATATTTTTTTGACATAAATAATAAAGATAGATCATCTCTGCATAATTTCTATAATTAATTGCAAAACCTTCAGGAGAAGCAAAAGCCCCATTATTTTTATTTTTATAAACATCTTCTAGATAACGCATAAAATTATTTTGATAATAATCATTAAATAAATTAATTTCTATATCACTATTATAATCAGGTATTTCATCAGAAAAAGCACAATAAGTCATATGAAACGCTATAGCAAAAAGATATAAATATTGTTTCGTTTTACCACCTGATTTGAATTGCCCATTGGCTAACATATCTGCCATTTCAACAATTTCACATGTGTTTTGTTGATGTTTACGTTTTTTAAATTTTTTTACATCATCTATATATTTTATCTTTAAAGAATTTTCCTTGCCATTTTTATTTCTATAAAAAATTTGATTAAGTATACCTTTAAAATTCTTCTCTAGCTTTTTAAATTCTATAATTTTATCATTCGTATAAATTTGTTTTAACCCTTCTAATGAACATTGCCCACATGAATTTTCATATACAAAATCGGTAAAAATACTTTTTAATTTCTCTTGAAAACAGGATTCATTCATTAAATAATCTAAAGCACTATTCTCTTTTCCTTTTATTACCAATCCATCTTTGATCATATAGTCATACTTCAATGATTCTAAAAATTCAATCATCGCTGCTAGACTATCATGTTCTTGATGATCATTATTTAAAAAATAATCAAATATTTCTTCATCTAAACATGCAAGATATTGATTATGAGTAGGATTATCTAATGAATATTTATACTTCATATATTGATCAAGAGCTTCTTTTCCTGAAATACCACTATTGGGAAGAAAATCACCATATTCTTGATCAATCAATCCTTTAAGAATTCTTAAACGTAAAGAATCTGTAGGATATTTTGGATAAAGAAAAGTCACCATTCGATTCATATAATGATAAGGTGATGGAAATTTTTGGAATTGTTTGAATAATATATGTAAAATTCCTTTAACAACCTGTTCTTCATCAAAGCTTTTTTCAATAGAATCATTTATCAGTTTTTCATAATAACAAATATCATTTGTTTCTATAAAATCAATATGACTTTCACTTAACATCTGATATAACTTCGCATAACCCTTATATTCCATCCCCCTATTTTTTGCTGTTTTTATTTGAGATAAAACTTTTTGAAAATCATTATATGAATACACTTTCATTTCATTTTGTATTTCTTCAAATGTTTTCTCCATTATTCTTGTGATTGTTCGTTCATGATTCATTATTATTTTTTCCTCCCCATGGTTTTTAATACTTAGTAATAAGTAATCCTTCAGGTTGATATCGAAAGAAAACTTTAAAACTATGAAGAATATCAGTAGTATTTTTTCTTTGATAACTTTGTAATATTTCATATAATAGGCAATCGCTTTGATTTGTTTTCTTGAATAATACACATGCTTTATTTATTTTATCCATATCATTATAACAAATTCCCTCTAACATATAAGCAAACATAAGTAAACGATTATATTCTTGTCTATTGATTTTTCTTTTATTTTTATCCATCAGATTATTTATTTGATTGATTAATTCTTCAAGTTCTTTTTGATATAATTTTCTTTTGCCTGAAAATAAAAATGTGGTTTTTTCTAAAAAATATGTTAAATATAAAGCTTTACTTACTAGTGCAATTATATAATTATTCATATTCTTCTTTGATTCATACTTTAAATATATTTTTTCAGATACCTGAATACATTGATCAATATCATCAAAATGAAATTGAATTGTATTGGGATAGCATTTAAGAATATGTAAGCACCTGTAACAATCAGCCAAAGACAAATAATCATTATATTCATCATATTCTTCTACTAATGTCTTATAGATATTCTTTGCATTTTCATAACACTGTATTGCTTTTTTATATTCTTCACCAATCAGTTTATTTCCTTTTTTTATTAAATCATCAGCTTCCTGTCTTAGCAAATATTGTTTTTTCTTTGATGAATCATATTTTTCAATGAGTGTATCAAAAATAATTAGATCCATTTTATAAACATTTGGACTTTCATTAACCAATTGCCTAGCATATTCTTTTCCTATCTTTGCATATTTAACAACATCTTCAATTTCTTGATTTTCTTCTTTTTGTTTACATAAAAGTATGTAACAATTCATTAATAATACTCTTGTATTAATTTGGTCATTTGTATCTAAATATGATTCTAAAATATCGATACATTCTTGATATTGTTGTAACCCCATTAAGCGATGAACCTTTTCATCTATATTTTCAACAACTTTTATTGAAGCGGATTTTTGTTGATAATAATTAGCTAAGTCCATTTTACCATAATATTCATAGCTTTCTTCCAATTTAGAATAAACACGTTTTAATTCATGTGAAAAATAATCTTTATATGCAGGATATTTTTTATGAAAACAAATGATTTCTTTTTCCATTTGAAGTAAAACTTTTCTATTTTTTTCTTCATCATAATTGACATATATATAATGAAGATTGAGTAATTGTAAACAAATCACTAATGCATTTTCAAATGTTTTATTTTTTTTATAACGATCGTAAATTATTTTTATTATTTTTTCTTGATAAAACGCTGCTTTTATAAAATCATTTTTATGAATAAATATTCTATGTGCCCCATTATCTTTATGTTCTTCTGATTGTCTGAGTATATTTTCTACTTCATTTATTGTTTCTTGAGTAGTGAAATGAGAAATTTTTTGATTTTGCAATCCATTTCGATAATATTTCACCAATTTCATACAGGCTTTATAGTTATTTTTTTGCGCAGATTGTTCTAATAACTCAATCCCCTTTTTTTGATTTCTTAGCATATAAATTCCATAATAATTTGCTAATCCCATAAGGTATAGATGTGATGGATTATTTCTATTTTTTTTCTTTTGAACAGGTAATAATACATCTTTTAAATATTGTAAATTATTTCCATCAATAATATGATCAAGTTTAGGATAATGCTTATGAACCAATTCATGATCTGTTGACTTCATTTCTATTGGAATAATTTTTTTATTTTTATTTTTAGCATATGGATACTCTGTTTCTAAAATGTAATTTTTATTTTCTAATATATTTTCAGTAACCAGCAATATCATAAAATCAGCTTCGTTTAACTCATTTTGAATTTCTTTTTCAAAATCTTTACCTGTTATTATGTATTCATCATACCAAAAAATAGTATCTCTTAATTCAGGTATAGAATGAATATTTTCCATAAGTTTATTTGCATATTGACGATCTTTTTTTCTATAACTTATAAATATTTGACTTGTACATTCATGTTTTATCTTTTCTTTTAAACTCGCACTTCCAATATATTCAATAATTGTTTCTTTTAATTTATGTTCATATAGACGTTCTGTAGTGTCAAGGGATTCTCTTACAATATATTGCGCATTCATAAAAAATTGAATGTACAATTGATATTCAATTTCTTCTACTAAAATAGGTAAGACAGGGATATTATTTTCTAAAGCATATTTTAATTCAAAATCTCTTGCATAGTTATTTTCACACAAAAACTTCTGACTGACTACAAAAACCAAAATACTCATATCATTTAAATCGTCAATATGTTCTAATTGAGTATGTGGTTCTATATATGTAACAACACAATCTACTTGTTTTAATATATCATCAGTAATTATTTCAATATATCTATAATCTTTTGAATGAGCAGATAAATATATTTTTTGTTTATTAACTAAAGTATATCCTTTTCTATTTTTAACTTGAAATTGACTCATTTGATTTCCCTCTCCTTATTAAAAATATCATTTCTATAAGAACTATTCCATTTATTTTAAAATAAATGAATGTTTATATCCCATATCACCTTCTTCCTCGTTTTGATGTTTTCAATTTTTAGCAATTAAAACCATCCATTATTTTTTCTTTTTGTATTTATCTTTCTTCCATATTGATCTCTAGTCACATAACTTGTATTTCCAAAAAAATCTGTTTCTTTTCTTGTTGTTGATTTTTTTCTTCCGTAATTATCTCTTGTTACATAACTTGTATCGCCAAAAAATCCTGTTTCCTTTCTTGTTGTTGATTTTTTTCTTCCATAATTATCTCTTGTTACATAACCTGTATCGCCAAAAAATCCTGTTTCCTTTCTTGTTGTTGATTTTTTTCTTCCATAATTATCTCTTGTTACATAACTTGTATCACCAAAAAATCCTCTTTCTTTTCTAATAGTTCCTTTTCTTCTTCCACTATTTCCAAATATATCAAAACTCATGTTCATGTCCTCCAATATTCTATATTACGTTGGCGTTGCCCAAAATGTATTTAGCCGCATTTTGTCGCTGTTCAATGTTAATTACGCTCCATTGACTAAGCTATTTAATTTTCGACTATATTATATATGAAAAGAATTACTCTATTTTTAGGGGGACATTTAAATGTCTTGATAAATTATGTTATAATTTATTTAAGCATTCTAATGAAAGGAAGAAAAATATGGGTCTTTTCGATAATATTAAAAAATATGTCAGCAATATATCTTATGACTTCGCAAAGGGATATGCTTATTATCATGAAAAGGATTATGAAGAGGCTTTTTTTTGGTTTAAACAAGCCGCTGATCATAATCATGCTAATGCATGTGAATGGTGTGGACATTGTTATGAAAATGGATATGGTACTGAAAAGGATTATACCAAAGCAGTCTCTTACTACAATAAAGCCATCGATTTAGGTAATATTGATGCTATGTTTGATTTAGGTACTTGTTATTATTATGGACATGGGGTCAATAAAGATTATAGGATAGCATTTTCTTGGCTTAAAAAAGCTGCTGATAAGAATCATGCTAATGCATGTAATTGGACAGGATATTGTTATAAAAATGGATACGGAGTTGAAAAGGATTATACCAAAGCAGTCACTTACTACAATAAAGCCATCGATTTAGGTAATATAGAAGCCATGTCAAATTTAGGTGCTTGTTATTATAATGGATATGGAGTCAAACAAGATTATAAGCAAGCATTTTCTTGGTTTAAAAAAGCTGCTGATAAGAATCATGCTGATGCATATGATTGGATGGGATATTGTTATGAAAATGGATATGGTACTGAAAAGGATTATACCAAAGCAGTTACTTACTACAATAAAGCCATCGATTTAGGTAATATTAATGCTATGTCAAGTTTAGGTGCTTGTTATTATCACGGATATGGAGTCAAACAAGATTATAAGCAAGCATTTTCTTGGTTTAAAAAAGCTGCTGATAAGAATCATGCTGGTGCATGTAATTGGATGGGAGATTGTTATAAAAATGGATACGGAGTTAAAAAAAATTATACTCAGGCAGTCTCTTACTATAATAAAGCTGTTAATTTAGGTAATATAAAAGCCATGTCAAATTTAGGTGCTTGTTATTATCACGGATATGGAGTCAAACAAGATTATAAGCAAGCATTTTCTTGGTTTAAAAAAGCTGCTGATAAGAATCATGCTAATGCATGTAATTGGACAGGATATTGTTATGAAAATGGGTACGGAGTTGAAAAAAATTATACTCAGGCAGTCTCTTACTATAATAAAGCTGTTAATTTAGGTAATATAAAAGCCATGTCAAATTTAGGTGCTTGTTATTATCACGGATATGGAGTCAAACAAGATTATAAGCAAGCATTTTCTTGGTTTAAAAAAGCTGCTGATAAGAATCATGCTAATGCATATGATTTGATGGGATATTGTTATGAAAATGGATATGGTACTGAAAAGGATTATACCAAAGCAGTTACTTACTACAATAAAGCCATCGATTTAGGTAATATTAATGCTATGTTTGATTTAGGTACTTGTTATTATAATGGATATGGAGTCAAAAAGGATTATAATCAAGCATTTTCTTGGTTTAAAAAAGCTGCTGATAAGAATCATGCTGGTGCATATGATTGGATGGGATCTTGTTATAAAAATGGATACGGAGTTGAAAAAAATTATACTCAGGCAGTCTCTTACTATAATAAAGCTATCGATTTAGGTAATATTGATGCTATGTCAAATTTAGGTGCTTGTTATTATCACGGATATGGAGTCAAAAAGGATTATAATCAAGCATTTTCTTGGTTTAAAAAAGCTGCTGATAAGAATCATGCTAATGCATGTAATTGGACAGGATATTGTTATGTAAATGGGTACGGAGTTGAAAAAAATTATACTCAGGCAGTCTCTTACTATAATAAAGCTATTGATTTAGGTAATATAGCAGCCATGTCAAATTTAGGTGCTTGTTATTATCACGGATATGGAGTCAAAAAGGATTATAATCAAGCATTTTCTTGGTTTAAAAAAGCTGCTGATAAGAATCATGCTAATGCATATAATTGGATGGGAGATTGTTATAGAAATGGATACGGAGTTGAAAAAAATTATACTCAGGCAGTCTCTTACTATAATAAAGCTATTGATTTAGGTAATATAGAAGCCATGTCAAATTTAGGTGCTTGTTATTATTATGGATATGGAGTCAAACAAGATTATAAGCAAGCATTTTCTTGGTTTAAAAAAGCTGCTGATAAGAATCATGCTGATGCATGTAATTGGACTGGATATTGTTATGAAAATGAGTACGGAGTTGAAAAAAATTATACTCAGGCAGTCTCTTACTATAATAAAGCTATTGATTTAGGTAATATAGAAGCCATGACAAATTTAGGTGCTTGTTATTATTATGGATATGGAGTCAAAAAGGATTATAATCAAGCATTTTCTTGGTTTAAAAAAGCTGCTGATAAGAATCATGCTAATGCATGTAATTGGACAGGATATTGTTATGAAAATGGGTACGCAGTTGAAAAAAATTATACTCAGGCAGTCTCTTACTATAATAAAGCCATCGATTTAGGTAATATTGATGCTATGTCAAATTTAGGTGCTTGTTATTATCACGGATATGGAGTCAAAAAGGATTATAGGATAGCATTTTCTTGGTTTAAAAAAGCTGCTGATAAGAATCATGCTGGTTCATGTAATTGGATGGGAGATTGTTATGAAAATGGATATGGCGTAAATAAAAATTTAGATTTCGCTATCAAATGGTATAAAAAAGCAAAACAAAATGGATATGATGCAAAAAAATGTGATAAAAAAATTAATGAAATCATCAAAAAGAAAAACAATTTCCTTGAACCTTATGAAGGTCATGACCCTTATATTTTTATAAGTTACTGTCATAAAAATCAAGATATGGTCATGGATATTCTTAATAATTTATCACGTCTAGGTTATCGTTTTTGGTATGACAAAGGAATTAATGTTGGCTCTAGTTGGAATGATAATATTGCTTCGCATATTGATAACGCTTCACATTTTATCTTCTTTTTATCAAATGATTTTATTCAATCAAAATATTGCTTAGATGAACTTGAATATGCAAAAAGTGAAGATAAACAAATTATTCCAGTATGTATTGAAGAAACAAAAATTTCAGGTGGTCTTAAATTATCTATTAATCGTTTGCAAGTATTCAATAAATATCAATTTAGCGAAAGTTATTTTTATGATCAAATAGCGCAAATTCAAAATATACATAAATGCAACAAGAATACTGAATAATCAGTATTCTTGTTTGTGTTTATACACATTAACAATAACTTATTTTTTTAAATGCAATCCATGTGCTTCTAATGTTTGAATAATTATGTCAAGACGTTTATTACTTATATTTCTTATATTGAGAAGTTCTTCAGGTGTAAGTGAAATAAGATCTTTGACAGTATGAATTCCAGCTCGCGCTAAACAAAGACGTATACCTAATCTCAATTCCAACTCCCATTCTATCTCACCTTCTTAAGAAACATCATTACTCATACCATATAAAGGATTATATTCAAAAAATTCTTCTCTTTGCTTATTCAAACATAATAAACCATAAAATTCAGCTAACCATTCATTAAATTCTTTTTCTAATTCAATTTTATTTTTTTTATCTTCTTCATTGATTAAATAATAATTATTTTGTTTAAAAGTATATCCTTTTTCCTCAAGCTGTATGTTTTGTATATATGCAGATATTTCGTATGCTTGTAAACTATTATCTTCTATCCATATTTTATGTAATTCTCTATTTTTTTGATCAAGTTCTATTGAACCAACTCTAAATCCAAGCAATCCATTTGGACAAAAATAATGTTTAATATTTTTAATCTCAGGATATTTATTTAAAAGATAATCTGCTATTTTAAGTTTATGTTGATTAACAATACCAAACTTAATAATGAATTGATTATTATTCATATCTTCTTCTATTCGAAAAACTTGAAGATTTTTCAAATAACAACGAGCACTTTCTAAAACACCAGTAACATCATATGAACCTCCTTCAACAACAATCATATTCGTAAAATGTTTATTTTTTAATTTTTCTTCTAAATATATTTTCCTTACCATATATATTCTCCTTAAAATATTTTTATTATAATCTTTCAAATGTCTTTATAAGCATAACGACATATATTGATTGGCTAAAGCTTTATTATATTCATTTTCCTTTTCATCAACTTTTTTTTCGTCTTCTTTATTTATTAATCGATAATAGCCATATGTTTTATCATCTTTTTGATAAGATTTATATGTATAACCAACCTCTTCTAATGAAACACGTTGTATATCAGCTGATAATTCGTATGTTTCTTTAGCATAATGTTCAAAATATTTTCCTATGATTACATTTTTTGATTCACTATAACATATAGCTCCTACATCAAATCCAAAAAGTCCTTTTGGACAAAAATAAAGAATAAGACAATTAAGAACAGGATATATTTTTTTTATATATTTTATAATATTTATTATTTCATGTTGATTGAATGTTTCAAAAAAAACAATTATCTTTTCATTACTACTTTCAATACTACTTTCAATATGTTGGATAGAGATGTTTTTATTAGCTAAATAACTTCTAATATCATTAATTATATCTTCTTTTTGATAACATCCACAGTTAAAACATACTGCGTTAGAAAAACAAACATGTTCCATCTTTATATTTCCTCCTCGTATTTATGACGTTGGCGCTGCCCGAAATGTATTCAGCCGCATTTCGTCGCTGTTCAATGCTCATTATGCTCCATTGACTAAGCACTTATCATTATAAACTGTTTTCATCGAATCATATTAAGGGGGAAAATATAAATATATCATGATACAAAACAATATTGATAATTTTCCCCCTGAAGTGTACAAATTCATATTCATGTATAATATCATCAACATATAAGGAGGATAAACATATGTCAGCAAAATTGCCAACAAAAGAAGAAGAACTTTGTCACCTTGAAAACGGATTAAAAAACAAAAAATGGTTATATATAGGATGTATACAAGAAATGTTCTATGAAGATGGAATAGGAGAGTTTATTGTTATTGCCATCTTTTGGAGTATTATATTTGGTATTTTATATTACTATGGTGCTATTTCTTTTTCAATTTTATTTATTTTTATAGTCATTAAAATAATTATTTATAGTATTTTAATTTACGCATCCTATTATAAATATATCAAAGAAATTGAAAACACAAAAATGAAAATTATAAAATTAAAAGAAGAAATCGAATACCAACATACTCATCCTAATTCTGAATTTTCTTTAATTGGATATTGGTATGCCAAAGGTTATAGTGATGAAGAGATTGAAAAAAAAATAGAAGACCTAATCAGCAGATAAAAATTCATTTGAATACCCACAATCTACAGGTAACGATTTAAGAAAAGTGTGAAGCAGAAATATTCAGGATATAGACT
>NZ_JBHSEB010000080.1:0-14109 GCF_042651925.1 Catenibacterium sp. GCM10023432
AAACAAAAAATGAAAATACCAATTTGGGATAGCCCAATTGATATTTTCATCTAATTTGTCAACAATCTGATGCAACGTTAGATTTCTAACATTGCATTTTTGTTTACATTAACATTTAGGTGTTAATCCTACATACATATCTTTGTAGTGTTTTGCACTCTGTTCCCAAGAGACATCTTTGTTCATATTACGAACTACCATTTCATCCCAGTATGGTCTACTTTCGAAGTAAAGTGTCTTAGCACGATTGATTGCATCATATAAAAGACCACTTTCATATCTATCGAATGTAAATCCATTACCAGTGTTATCAAATAAGTTATAAGGCTGCACTGTATCTTTTAATCCACCAGTTTCTCTTACGATTGGTACTGAACCATATCTCATACTAATTAACTGAGTTAATCCACATGGTTCAAATCTAGATGGTACTAATAATGCATCACATCCAGCATAGATGTTATGTGCTACATTTTCATTGTAGGCAATATAAGCACAGAAGTTACCCTTATACGCGTTTTCATAATAACGGAATGCATCTTCATATTCAGCATCACCTGTACCTAATACAACAACCTGTGTATGTTCATCCATAATATGTGGAATTACACTATTTACAAGATCTAGACCCTTCTGGTTAGTCAAACGTGAAATCAAACCAATGACAATCTTATGATCATCTACTTCTAATCCTAATGATTCCTGTAAAGCTTTCTTATTTGCTTTCTTGTTTTCAATAACATTCTGACTATCATATGGCGCAGCTAATAGTTTATCAGTTGCTGGATTCCAGATATCTGTATCAATACCATTTATGATACCTACAAGCTTGTTATGATGATATCTTAAGTGTTCTTCAAGACCTTCACCATATTCTTCAGTCTGGATTTCACCAGCATATGTATTACTTACTGTAGTTACAACATTACTATAAGTAATACCACCCTTTAACATGTTCGCATCCAACCAATTCTGTGTGAGGCAGTCTTTATTAAATACATAATCAGGAAGTCCTGACCAGTACTGAATAGTCTTTCTATCATAGATTCCCTGGAATCTTAAGTTATGAATAGTAAGTACACAGCTTGCACGTCCTACATTGCTGTCTTTGAAGCATGTTCTTAAATAGAGTGGAACTAAAGCAGCCTGCCAGTCATGACAATGTACAACATCAGGTGTCCAATCTAAATAGTTAAGTGCTGCAAGAGCCGCTTTACCAAAATAACAAAATTTAGGAATATCATCGATTAGATTAGTATATGGATTACCCCAAGAGAAGAATTCATGGTTATCAATAAAATCATAAACAACGCCATCTTCCTGGTATTCCATAATACCTACATAATACTGTTTACCATCTGCACATAAGTCCATAGAGAATGAACCTTTATATTCCATCTTTTCCTGGAACTTCTGTGGAATACACTTATATCTAGGAATAATAACCTTAACATCACAATTCAACTTAGCAAGACTCTTAGGAAGAGCAGACATAACATCTCCTAATCCACCTGTCTTTACAAATGGATAACATTCAGAACCAATGAATGCTACACTTCTACGTGGACCTAAATCAACTGGTGCTGGAGCAGGTGTTTCCTGAACGACTACTTCAGGTTCGACTTTCTTTTCTACTTCAGGAGCAACTGTTTCTTCTACTTTAGGTTCTTCCTTTACTGGATCTTCCTTCTTAGCAGTTGTAGTCTTCTTAGTGGTCTTTTTAGGTGCTTCTTCTTTTACAGCTTCTGTCTTAGCTGCAGTTGCTTTTTTAGCTGTTGTTTTCTTAGTAGCTGTAGTCTTCTTAGTTGTTGCTTTCTTTGGTGTTGCAGCCTTTTTAGCTATTTCCTTTTTAGGTTCAGCTTCTTTAACTGCTTCTGTTTTTGAAACTGTAGTTTTCTTAGCAGTTTCCTTTACAGGTGCTTCTTCTTTAACCGCTTCTGTCTTTGCAGCAGCTTTTTTAGCTGTTGTTTTCTTAGTAGTTGTAGTCTTCTTAGCTGTCGCTTTTTTAGGTTCAGCTTCTGCTACTGTTTCTACTTTAGTAGCTGTTTCCTTTACAGGAGTTTCTTTTTTAGTTGCAGTCTTAGTGGCTGTAGCTTTCTTAACTGTTTCCTTTACAGGAGCAGCTGCTTTTGTTGTATCCTTAGAAGCTGTTGTTACTGTCTCTTTCTTAACAGCAGCTGCTTTTGTAGTTGTTTTCTTTGTAGTTTTCTTTCTCATATTTTCTTCTCCGATCTCTTAGATTAAATCAAACCATAAAACCTTAACTTTCTCATTTTCTCTTGCAACATCCCCTTCTATTACAATTAAACTTTAAATTCACTTAAAGTTAGTAATATATTCAAAATATTTCTTTATTTATTGTACCATAATCTGTAAAAGTTGTTTATACAAAAGAGATTTATTGTAAAAAAAGGATTTATACAAGTCTTCACCATTTATGATTTCTGATATTGCATGATCTATAAAGTTCATTTCTTCAGTCACCTCTCTTGTAATATATTTTACCATTATTCTCTCAAACAATAGAAAAAATGAATCCGTCACAAGTATCATTTCTAAACATCTCATGTGTTTAAACGGGGATTTGCGTATTTTCTATGTTTATTTGTAATAAGATTCAGGGCATATAGTATACAATGCAAAAAAGTACTACAATGAAACGCCATCTTGATATCGAACTTCTTAACGATATCATTCGCAAACTTGCGAATGATGAACAACTTCCAGAGAAAAATAAAAATAACGCTTTAGTTAGAAACTGGACTGGGCATCGTAAGTGCAGTATTCTGCCAGATTGGCTATTGGTTTATCGTATTGAGAATGATTTGCTCGTCTTGACATTATCCTGAACAGGAACCCATAATGATTAATTACGTAAATAAAAGCACTTGGTACAATAAGCAGGTGCTTTTCCTATAAACAAAAAAAACTGAAAGCCTAAAAGCTTTCGGTAATTATTTGACTGACGTCCCAGATAAGATTTGAACTTACGAACTTTCGCTTAGGAGAGACGTTCAAAATAGCTTTCCAACCGCTGTCTGATGCCGAAAAGTCCATATAAGCCTTAGATTTTCAGTACTTATTCTGTTCGTTAATTACTGGCAAAATTCAGCTAATTTCATTGGATTTCAAGTGTTCTTTTTTGCTCTCTTTTAGCAGAGTGAACCACAAACGGGTTGTGTTATTCGGTTTCAAGTCTGCCTTCGGAATGCCGAATATTCTACACTAATTGTTAAATTTTCTTCTTTTATATTGAAAAAGGCAACCCTTTCGGATTGCCTTCTCATTATAGATTGCTTGCGAATGCTTTGAGCAACGCCGCCGTTAACTTTCGGCTTATAGGGAATGCTTTCCTGCCTATAGTCGGGAAAGTGCGTCATGCAAATATACTTTCAATAGAAAGTCTCGTCGCAAATAAGATTACCAGGTGCGTGAAGCCATATTCTTGAATTCGCCAACTGTTGAAACGTGGCTGTTAAGACCGCCGTCAACTGTAAGAACCTGACCTGTAAAGAACTCGCTCTCATCAGAAGCAAGGTATACGCACATATTGGCAATATCAGCAGGGCAACCATAACGGTTAACCATGATGTTATTAAGGAATATATCCTTCAGAACCTGGGGTACGTGAGCCTCGTTATCCGGTGTAACAATAAGACCAGGGCGTACGCAGTTGCAACGGATATTGCTCTTGCCGTACTGCATAGCTGTTGACTTGGTAAGCATATCAACGCCGGCTTTTGCACAGGCATAAGCGGTAGAGCCAAGGTCACCGCCACAAGAAGCCATCGAACCTATGTTGATGATTGAACCGCCGTTGTTCTGCTGCATATAAGGAATAACACATTTAGTAGCATAGAATGTGCCGCGGATATCTGATGAAAAGACAGCGTCCCACATCTCCAGTGTGAGCTCATCAACTCTGCCGTCCTTCAGACCGACGTTGGCGGCGTTGTTGACAAGGATGTCTACCTTGCCATACTTCTCGACTGTGTCCTTGATAAGAGCCTCAATACTCTCGACCTGCATAATGTCCATAAAGTGGTAGCTTGCTTCACCGCCTTCAGCCTTGATAGCGTCAACAACTACCTGACCCTTTGCCTCACGGCGGCCGCAAATAACAACCTTTGCGCCCTCAGCTGCAAAAAGCTTTGCAATACCTGTACCGATACCGCTTGTAGAACCAGTTACGATAGCGACCTTACCTTTTAATCTGTCCATTTTATAACCTCCTGAAATTTTATTTCTTTTTTATATTATACTGCCTTTTAAAAATAAATACAATTTTATTTTTTTCATTAGCATTACCTCCTGACGGCTTTATCATATATTGAAATCTTATTATTGTGAAATGTGCGGTCGGGAATGGATGGCACTCTGTAATAAAGGGATTAAAAGGTACGGAATAAAACAAGGCCAAACTATGACAAGCACCTTTTTCAATTAGCAAGTAAATTAAATCTGTTCGCTGTCCCTGTCTTTTCATTGCTCCTAAACGCATTTTATATGCGAAGGCTTTTTCCGAGGGAAGTATCTGTGACTCCTGTATGGAGAGCAGGTCATCAAGCGTCGGCAGAATGGAGTCGCTCTTTCTTTCTGCCATCTGCTAACACTTCCTTTGATAATTCAGCGTAAGCCTTCGCCACAGGACTGTTCGGTTCATACTTATATATGCTGACATCTTTCGAGGCTACCTCTGCGGCTTTTACTGCAATAGGAATGGCTGAGTGATTTATTTTAATCACGCTTCCGTAGTTTTTCTGCAGTGCGTCCGCCGTGCTTTTCGCAAGGGTTGTTCGGGTTTCTACAATATTGAGTAAAATGGTAAATGGAGAAGAAACCCGTCTTTAGAAGTTATCACTATGTTTTTTAGAACCTAATTAAATGCCCTTTTGAAATTAAGCCGATTATTTCGGCTTTTTTTACGCTTTATATTTTATCGAATTATTTTTCATGGTATAACAAACATAGTGATAGTAGTGATATATTAAATTGGAGGTGCTCCCATGGCATATTTTCTAAAAAAAGCGAAGCTGAAAGGCCGTACTTATCTCTCTTGAACAATTAAGGAGAGTTACTTTTTTGTTTCCTCCTCGTCATTTCATATTGTCTATTTTCGTCTTACATGCAGGCTCTATCAATAAAACAAAAGGCCTATTTGGATATAAACTGACTCATGTCATAAAAGGAAGCAGAGAACTTTTCTTGACGAAATCACAACTGTGTTTCCAATGCCCGATCTCTCTGCTTTCTTAAGTCTATTATAATGTATGCCTACAAAATAAAAGACTAGAAGTTAAATATAAGTAACCTCTAGTCAGTATGCTTATTTAGTGAAGAGAAGAACGATACATTAATAGTCATAGCTATCAATCGTTGTTTACGAGCTTACCTTACGGATGTCTCAAGTTATATTGATTAACTTCTCTTCAGTGATATGATATCACTTCTAGATAAAATAAAAAACTAGAATTATTACTTGAATAACTTCTAGTTCTATAATACGAAAGCCGAAAATCCTTAAAAATAAAGACTTTCAGCGTTGTTAGCTGGCGTCCCAGATAAGATTTGAACTTACGACCTTTCGCTTAGGAGGCGAATGCTCTATCCAGCTGAGCTACTGAGACACTTACAAGGGGGCTTATGCCCCTTTTTATAATTCGCGATGTACCTTGACACCATTCTCTTTCACAATCATACCAGGAACACCTACTACTGTACAGTTAGGTGGTACATCTTTCAATACTACTGAATTCGCACCTACAATACTGTTATCTCCAATAGTAATATCCCCAATGATTTTTGCACCGGCAGAAATCATTACATTATTATGTAAGGTTGGATGTCTTTTACATGTATGTTCTCCTGTACCTACCCCTCCAAGAGTCACACCTTGATATAATAAACAATCATCACCAATAATGGTTGTTTCCCCAATTACAACTCCCATGCCATGGTCAATAAATAATCGTTTACCAATCGTTGCACCCGGATGTATTTCAATCCCTGTAAAAAAGCGTGCTACTTGTGACAGGAAACGTGCAATTAATTTCATATGACATTTTGTCCATAAGAAATGATTGATGCGATAAAAAAAGATAGCATGTACACCTGGATAGTTCAATATTACATTGAACCAGTTACGTGATGCTGGATCATTCTCTAATACTGCACCAACAATAGTTTTCGCCATTCTCCCCACTCCTTTTTCCCTATTATAAGGATTTATTATTTGCCGGTCAAATAATGTAATAATAAATCCTAGTCATCTTAATGATTAGATACTGTCATTGACAAAATATAATATATTTTTTATTATCTCTCTAAACAAGGAAACTATTATGTTTCATATTGCGATTGTAGATGATGATCAATCGATTCATCAAAAATTAGAAGAAATGATTAGTTCTATATTATTCAAATACCATATACCTTTTACAGTATCTCACTTCTTTTCTGGTAATGAGTTTCTCAACAACAAAGATATATTTTCTATTATCATATAGATATAGAAATGAATGACGGTGATTGTATTTTGACTAAGAACTCTTTAAAAGTTCATACTCCTATTATCTTTCTTCATATCAAGATAGAATGATAGAAGCATTTGGTAATCATGTGATTGCTTATTTATTAAAAAATAGTCATACTTTGTCACAGGACTTAGAAAGATATCTTATTCAAATATCAAAGACAGATTGTATCTATTTAGATAATCAGATGATTGATTATAAAGAAATCACCCACTTAAAGGCAGATAATGTTTATACAATAATCCATACATACAGTAAAGATTATCTCATTCGCAAATCATTAAAAGATATGGAGAAAGAACTTCACTGCCCTTTCTATCGTGTTCACAAGTCATATATTATTAACTTTGATTATTTGAAAGATATCAATCACTTAAAACTTACACTCACAACTTCAGAAATAATTAAAATCAGTAGAAGCAGACTAAAAGATATCCAACAAAGCTATTATGATTATATAAGGAGTACACTATGATTTCATTTTGCGAACAAATACTACTCATGTTGAATGTTTTGATGATCAGTTATTTATTATTCAATAAAGAGTTCAATAAACACCATTGTGTTAAGGGAATAATTTGTTTCTTAACTTCATTAGTTATGATTGTATTAAAGAAAGAAATCAATCCCTCTATCATCAATATTGCCTTTATGTTTCTTGCTTATATTTTCATATTTGATTTATCCTTGGAATCTATCAAAGAATTTATTTCTTCTTATATTGTCATAGTATTTTTCCAAATATGTATCAATTCGTTCTTGTCATTCTATGATATCAATCACTTATCATTCATCAGTGCACTTGTGTCATTGATTCTTATAACTCTCCTTTGTTTTATTACAAAGCGGAATCATTTAATCATTAATAACTCTATTTTGATTATTCTATCTTCTGTCTGTATATTATTATCAGCACAGCTTGTCTTATTGACTAATCTCTACATTTCTATGAATAAGAGTATAAAATGGAATATCATTTTATTTCTCATTACATCACTATTATTGATGCTCTTACTATATTTCTGTTTGAAAATGAATTATGAAAAGAAAAAAGAAGACATATTAAAACAGAATCTAGAAACAATCATCCAGCTGCAGCAGTCATATCTTTCTTCTTATACCCATAAATATCAGGGACTTAGAAAATTCAAGCATGATTACAATAAACAGATTCTCATGATTAAGGACTATTATTTAAATCAACAAGATCAACTGCTTCCTTATTTAGATATTCTCAGTCATCATCTATATAAGACCAATAATGATTCACAAAATCATATCATTAATATGCTGTATCAGTATTTCAAAGAGGAATATCCTCAAGTCCATAGTCATATAGATGATATCAAGTACTAGGAACTATCAAACTAAATAATTCAAAGCTATCATCGTTAATATATAATCTATTCAAAAATAGCTTTGAAGCATCTTCTAAAACAACAGATAAAGACGTTTCTATCTCTTTAAAAAATAAAAACAACAATCCATATATTCAAATAAAGAACTCAATTGATCAGCCTGTCACTCTTAAAAAAGGCTATACAAGTAAAGAAAATAAGAATAATCATGGTATTGGACTCACAATCATTAATGAGATTGTAGATGAATATCATGGAATCGATCAATACCAGCAAACAGACCAATGTTTAGTAAATGACATCATACTCTTTGATGTGATTCACTAAACAAAAAACTGCACTTTACAACAATTCCATGTAAGTGCAGTTTTTATTATGTTAGAGTGCATGTGAAAAAGAGATTACTATGAAAAAAGCTATTATTATCATCTTTTGTATCCTTACATGTCACTTCTTTTCTGTAAGCTATACCCTCACAAGTCATGAATACTTTAATCATATTTTATATTCAGAAAAAGAATTACCTGGCTTTTATTCTATTCAAATTCCTCATGATATTATGAATAATGATTCGACTCAAATATTGCATACTGTAGAGAATTGTTTAGATAAATATCTGGGTAATTTGTTTATCACGAAGAATAAGGGTAACCATTACAAGAAATATGTTTATCTTACTCATGATAAGAATCAATATTTAAAGTCTACTTCTATGCTTGATCATGCATTCACTTTTAATACTTATACGCTAGATAGACTATTGAGTGATGGATATCAGCTAGAAGGAGAAGTACATGTTACCTTCCCAAATAAACAGTCTTTCAATCAATTTAAGAATGGGATGAATGCGATATTACATATATCTATAAAAGACCTCAATGACTTAAGCGGACAGGTAGATTATATGATATGGATTATCATTTGTTTAGCTGCTTTTTGTTTCATTCTTATGTTAGTGATTATTTATGACCTGCTGCAGAATTATAAACTTTTCAGCATCAAGAGACTTGAAGGATATAGTTTATTTTCTATTGGGTATGATTATATATGTCCCATTATACAATCGCAATTTCTTATTACTTTCATAGGGTTCTTTGTCCTTACATTACTAGTATGCAGGCGTATAAATCAATCTGTCATTCATTTTCTAATTGATCATTTCTTGATTCTATTCTTATTTCTATCACTCACTTTGATTATATGTGTTCTTATGATCAATCACTTTAAAGACGTGAAAGCGATAGACTTCCTCAAAAACAAAGGTCCATCTAAAACAATAATTTATTTTAATCAAGTTGTCTTATTCATGATGATTTTAGTTATTCTATTTCTCTCATCTATTGGAATAGAAACTGGTTATTCGCTATTAAGTAGAATGAATAATCATATTGAGTGGAACACAATGAAACAATATTCTATCTTAAGTGAAGTCTCCAATGTAGAGAATGGTGATCTGTTTACAAGTCAAAGCTTTTTAAACAAACAAAAAGAACTTTATCAAGACTTCAATCGTCTTGGTAGTATCTATGCAGACTTTAAAGAATATGACAAAAAAATATATACATTTACAATTATGGCCTATGTCAATACAAACTATCTAAAGAAACAAGTGATTCAAGATATTCATGCCTATACTATTCATATCAGTGAAGATGAAAAGAAAAGAGTAGTCTTAGCACCTCAAAACTATTCAAAAAAGAAGATATATAAGATGACACAGGATATGTTTGATACACCACATGGTATTAAGATTATCTATTATAAAGACAATCAGAAATTCTTTACTTATAACTCTTTAATTGTATCTGATTATTCAAATAGTATTACAGATCCTGTTGTACAGGTTCTTACAAATGAAAATGGATCACCTGAAGATTATGATGTCATTCTAGGATATAAATATAATCCTAATAAGATCAAAGGCTCTCAAGAGAGAATTCAGTCCATTTTAAAGAAATATAGCTTAAATCAATATACTTCTAAAATCATTACCGCATATGATGAAATATCTCTTCTAAATCATCAAGAACAAACACTCTTTATTGCGGTTATTATGATTTCTGTCGCATTAGTCAGTTTAATGATATTAATGATTTACCAGAATATTCATCCAGTACCATGCATCACTTCTTGCGATAGAGACAATTGAAGGTTACACATCACTAGTCAAGTATTTCTATTTTGTGAAATCAACAGTTGTTTTATTTATATCTATATTCTTGATTTCTTTATTATGTCATTCTTATTTCATCTACACTCTTATTATTTATCTGATTCTTACGACTCTATGGGGTATGACTTATGTACTTTCCATAAAGAAGTTTGAGAAAAAGAATATCATTCACCTATTGAAAAGAACTTTTTAAATGATTGAATTAAAAAACATAACGAAACATTATGATACAAAAACAATCTTTGATTATTTTAATCTCATTATAGAAAAAAATGAACTTGTCGCAATTGAAGAAAATAGCGGTTCTGGCAAATCTACATTACTCAATATCATGGGGTTATTGGAAGAGGTAGACGATGGAGAAATTATCATTAATCATCATTCAATTTCAAATAAGAAAGATGCATTATTACTTATGAGATATGATATAGGCTATATGTTTCAAAACAATGCTCTAGTAGATGATTATACCGTCAAAGAGAATCCTAATATGGTGTTGAAGTATTCAAGATTCAATAAGAAAGAAAAAGTGAATGCGGTAAAACAAGCACTAACTACTGTTGGCCTAGAAGGATATGAGAATAGAAAAATATATTCTTATCTGGTGGAGAAGCCCAGCGTATCGCATTTTGTAAGCTGCTTCTTAAAAAGCCAAAGATTGTGTTATGCGATGAACCAACTGGTTCACTTGATGAAACAAACACAAAAATGATGATGAACCTATTATTGGAATATCATCATAATGGTGCCACTGTAGTGATTGTGACACATGATCTAGATGTTGCGAAGCTTTGTGAGAGAGTTATTCATATTTAATCAGTAATAGGCAATATAGTACTTTTTCTATATTGTCTTTTTACATGCACAAAAAAATGAGTCTCTCAACTCATTTCTAATACTCTTTACTTAATAAGAAATCCACTATGTTCATTGTTTTTATTCCTTCATAGTTACCACCCGCAAAATCATCTGCCATCACAACATACTTAGGATAATTATCTCTGATTTCTAAAAGCTGTTCATATTCCCTTTTCTGTGTTTTTTCAGACTTTATTTCCTGTGTTACCTGAACATAGATTTTTTCATTTTGTTTTGTTGCAACAAAATCAATCTCTTTATCTTTTATCTTACCAATATAAACATCATAGCCTCTTCTTTTAAGTTCTAGATATACAATATTTTCTAAAGATGCTGCGACACTATCTACAGTATAACCTAATACAGAATAACGCAAAGAAACATCCGCAAGATAGAATTTCTCCTGTGTTTTTAATATATCTTTTCCCTGCAAATCATATCGAAAACACTTATGAAGAATATAGGCTTTCTGTAATTTCTCTAAATAGCTATAAACTGTTTCATTGTCAATCTTTCTCTGTTCTGATTTAAAATAATTAGAAATCGAGTTTGCAGAAAATGTGTTTCCAATATTATTAAACGTATATTTTACAACTCTTTCTAGCTGGTCTATCTTCTTGACTTGGTTTCTTCGTACTATATCAGAAAAAATAGTAGAATTATAAATGTCCTTCACAATCGTGTAAACTTCATCCTGAGAATAATCCTGTAAATGAGTTGCAGGGAATCCACCCAATCGTACGTATTGGCTGAATTCCTGTTTCAACTCCTTAAGAGTCGTATAGCTTTTCTTGAACATAAGATATTCTTCAAATGACAAAGTATAAATATGAAAAGTAATATATCTGCCTGTTAGATATGTAGATATCTCTGAAGACATCATTCTTGAATTGGATCCTGTAATATAGATATCTACATCAAAGTCTGAAGCAAGCGTATTCACTACTTTTTCCCATCCTTCAATTTCTTGTATCTCATCTAAGAATAAGTATGTCTTTTTTGATTGTAGTATTTTCGATTTTATTTCTAGATACAATTCTTTTGTAGTCATATCTTCATATTCCATAGAATCAAAGCGATAACTAAGAATCTGTTCATCATCCACATGCTTCTCTTCTCTTAGTTTTTTAATAATCATCTTCAAAATTGTTGATTTACCACAGCGTCGAACTCCAGTCAATATTTTCACAAATGGAGTATCTACAAAAGGCATGATTTTATCTAAATATAATGGTCTCTCTATCATACAATCACCTCTTCCATATAAATGATATCGCAAAACTATCATTATCACAATGGTTTTGCGGTTTAAAACCGCAAAACTTTATTGTTTTATGAATTATTGCGATTAAAAAGGTGACATTTTACTGACACCTTTAGCCTTTATTTGGAAACTTTGAATATACGAATTGACGTAAACGTGGATGTTCTCTCTTATAAATGAGCTGATAGAGCACATATGCGATTATACTTGCTGCTACAGCATCCATACATGAATGCTGTTTGATGAACATTGTCGATAATGTAATAAGTACTGCTGAGATAATCGCAAATATATGCATTGGTTTATTATCTTTGAATTTCTTTGATTTAATGAGTGCAATCGCACATCCTATTGAATTAAATACATGAATACTCGGAAATACGTTCGTTGGTTTATCCGCCCCATAAATGAATCTTAACCAGAATTGTTCAAAGGCATTCCCTGTAAGTACTTCTGGACGATGACAGAATGTTGTCGGGAAGATTGTGAATATGATGAGTGAAATGGTCATACCACAAGCTAAAAATGAAAAGCCACGATAGAATTCATCTGCATCATAAAAAAACAAGAATAACAAAGTTCCTGCAACAAATAAAAACCAATAGATATAGGGAATAATAAATGCTGGTACGAATGGTATGATACGGTCCAATCCTACATACATATCAAAGAAATGACTGATATCTCTTTGTTGTAAGCCAAAGTACCAAGGCAGATAAAATACAAAATAGACAAGAACCCATGCATGTTCATGAGTCTTTATGAATTTCTTAATCATTTAATCACCCAAACTTCATTCTATCGATTCAGTAGGTAATAGTCAACATAAAAAAACAGTGATAGAATCACTGTTAATTGAAACCGAATAGTTTCTGTGCAAGTTTATATCCACTAACGATTAGTTTACGTCCTAGTGGATCATCTAATTGCATAGCAAGACCTAATGCAGTCTTTTTTACTTCCTTATAAACGGCTGGCTTTGTATCCTTCATATAAGCCCATAAATCATTACGCTTCTGTAGGTTTTCTTCTGTACCACTCTTAATGCATAATACAGTAGTTACTGTAGTAATCATAGAAAGATACTTGATTAAGTATTTTCTCATCTTACGTGATTTAAGCTTATCAATATCGATTGCATCAATCATACGTTTATTCACTCTGATCTGCTGATCAATACGTCTAATCATCACTGTTTCATTCACTGATTGATCTTCACGGCCAATGAAATAGTGATATAAATCAACATTTAGATAATACATAGTCTGAACGAATGGAATTGGTTCATACACAAATAAGTTATCTACATAGAATGTATGCTTAGGAAGTACAAGACCACTTGCACGCAATACTTCTGTACGATAGATAATTGAATGCATTAATAAGTTCTGTGATGGATAGAAATACTTCACATCATACCATCTAAAAATCTTATTTTCAGGTAATGCATTTGTATAACGAATAGGCTTCTGTAAATTCTTTGATGGTTTATCATAGACATAGTTACAAATCATCATATCGACATCATTACCAAGTTTCTTTAATGTCTGAATCACTTTAACTAAAGATGCTTCATCAAACCAGTCATCACTATCTAATACTTTAAAAAAGCGTCCGGTTGCATTCTTTAAACCAGTATTAACTGCTTCACCATGTCCACCATTTTCCTGATGTATACATCTGATTGTTGCAGGATATTCTTCCTCTAATAAGTCCCCTATCTCTCCTGTCTTATCCTTAGAACCATCATCAATGATTAAGATTTCAATATCATTTTCACATATTAATAATGGTTCAATAGCATGTCTCATATAATCCTGTGAATTATAACAAGGAACCGCAACTGTAAGAGTTTTCATATTTTCCTCCATTTCCCCGCACCTTCGTTGCGCGGACACAAATATATAACCAAACTCAAATCCA
>NZ_JBHSEB010000081.1:0-42132 GCF_042651925.1 Catenibacterium sp. GCM10023432
GTACGGTGCAACGGGAGGCACTGAAATAATAGTTAATTAACTTTTAATATTATTTCTTGTCTACCCTATTGTATATACATACAAAAAAACACTTCCGAAGAAGTGTTAAATTACAAATGGCGGTCTGGACGGGGCTCGAACCCGCGACCTCCGCCGTGACAGGGCGGCATTCTAAACCAACTGAACTACCAGACCATTTGCAATGGCGCAGACAGAGGGATTTGAACCCTCGCGCAGGTTACCCCACCTACTCCCTTAGCAGGGGAGCCTCTTCAGCCTCTTGAGTATGTCTGCATCGGACTGCCTTCTAAATATACCATGTATAAATATACTATGCAAGTACTTTTTGTATAAATTTCAATAAAAATTTATATATTTGTATGAGAACGCTTACAAGTTATTGTTGTATTTTATATAAAATTTTAGTAGAATAAAATTATATGATTTTAAGGAGGTTATAATATGGCTAAAATCATGGCGGTAAACGCTGGTAGTTCATCATTAAAATTCCAGTTATTAGAAATGCCTTCAGAACTAGTAATCTGCTCAGGTATTGTGGAAAGAATTGGACTAGAAGAAGGAATTTTTACTATTAAACATAATGGACAGAAGAAAACAGAAAAATTACCTATTCCGGATCATAAGGTCGCTGTTTCTTTATTGTTAGATGCATTAGTGAAGGAAAAAATTGTTGAAAAGCTAGAAGAAATTGAAGGGGTAGGACATCGTATAGTACATGGTGGTGAATACTTTGATTCTAGTGCTGTGGTAAATGAAGACGTAGTAAGTAAGGTAGAAGAGTTATGTGAATTAGCACCTTTACATAACCCTGCACACTTAGTAGGATATCGTGCATTCAAAGAAGCTCTTCCAGGAGTAGGACATGTATTCGTATTTGATACAGCTTTCCATCAGACATTGGATAGAGAAAGATATTTATATCCATTACCATTAGAATATTACACAGACTATAAAATTAGAAAATATGGCGCACATGGTACAAGTCATAAATATGTTTCTGAACAGGTTATAAAAGAATTGGGTAACCCTAAACATTCGCGTATTATCGTATGTCATTTAGGCAACGGTGCATCACTTTCTGCGGTATTAGATGGTAAGTGTATTGATACATCAATGGGATTCACACCACTAGCAGGTGTAATGATGGGTTCTAGATGTGGTACAATCGACCCATCTATCATGCCTTACTTATGCAAGAAACTAAATAAAACACCTGATGAAGTATTAGACATCTATAATAAGAAATCAGGAATGCTTGGTATTTCAGGTATTTCATCAGATTCACGTGATATTGAAAACGCCTTATTCAATGAAGGTGATGAACGTGCATTATTAACTGGTTTATTATATTCGCGTATTGTTTCTAAATATATTGGCCAATATTTCGTTGAATTAGGTGGCTTAGATGCGATTGCTTTCACTGCGGGTGTAGGTGAAAACGCTGCTTATTTAAGACGTTTGATTATCGATGATTGCTCTCGTGCACTGGGCGTATTCCTCAATGAAGAATCAAATGCGATTCGTTCAGACGAAAATAGATTGATTTCTCATCAATTCTCTAAGATTGATGTCTTTGTAATCCCTACAAACGAAGAAGTAGAAATCGCTAGAGATACTATGAAATTATTAAATTTAGGATAAAATGACAGGCAGAAGTCATATATTGATTTCTGTCTTTTTTATTTGTATAAAAATATGTTAAAATGGGTGAAAAGGTGGGTTAAATTATGGATAAAATAATTAATTTGTTAAAACAATATAAACAAGTATTCTTATATCGTCATATTAATCCTGATTATGACGCTTTTGGTTCTACTGTAGGTATGTATTATTTCTTAAAAGAAAACTTTCCAGAAATCAATGTTGTGTTAAAAGGAAACTTTGAAAATGTTTTATGGGAAAAGTTTAATGTCACTATAGATGAAGAAAAAGAACTTCCTGCTCTAGGTATTGTGATTGATACAGCCAATCGTGAACGTATTGATGGTGATATTTCTGTATGTGATAAAATCATTAAGATTGATCATCATATCGTTGTTGATTCTTATGGAGATATCAATATTGAAGATGCTACTGCATCAAGTGCTTCTCAGATTGTTTCCCTATTATTAGAAGAAGTGAAGGATAGCTATTCTTTAAATGAACAAGGTGCACGTGCTTTATATATGGGTATTATTGGTGATACAAATCGTTTCATGTATCGTTCCACAGATGCGCGTACATTCAAGGCAGCATCTTACTTATTAGAATCAGGTATTAATATTGAAGAAATCTATCAAACAATGTATTTAAGAGAGGAAAAAGATTTAAAAGTCACACAGTTTATCTTGAACAATTATCAAGTCAATGATAAAGTGGCTTACTATATATTGAAGGATGAAGATCTTAAAGAATTAGGTATTAGTCGTGAAGAAGGCTCTAGCTACGTCAATACACTTGCGAATGTCAAGGAATTTGAAGTCTGGTGTGCTATTACAGAAAATACGAAAGATAATGTCTATCGTGTCTCTATTCGTTCTAGAAATGCGATTATTAATGAAGTGGCTGCTAAGTTTGGTGGGGGAGGACATGCCCTTGCCTCAGGTGCAACACTTTCGAGTCTAGATCAGATTGAGGACTTACTTTCATCTCTTCATGATGCAATAAGTATGATATAATGAGGACAAATGAGGTGAAATAAGATGAAATCTAAAATCATGGTTGTAGATGATGAAATGCATATTAGAGAATTAGTGCGCTTCTATCTCGATAAAGCAGGTTTTGATACAATTGAAGCGGCGAATGCAGAAGAAGCATTGGATATAGTAGAAAACCAATATATTGATTTGGCTGTTGTAGATATTATGATGCCAGGAATGGATGGCTTTGAACTTGTCGAACAGATGAGACAGTATCGTGAAATTCCAGTCATTATGTTGACAGCTAAGTCTCAATCAAAGGATAAACTAAGAGGATTCTCTTTAGGTATTGACGACTATGTCACTAAGCCTTTTGACCCTGATGAATTAATGGCACGTGTTAAAACAATCCTAAAACGTTATAGTATTAATTCTTCAAATGTGGTGAAGATTGGTGATGTGATTTTTGATGGTGATAAATATGAAGTACGCTATCAAGAGCAGGTCATTCATCTTCCTTTAAAACAGTTTGAGTTAGCTTTTGAATTGGCTAAGAATCCAAATCAGATTTTTACAAGAGAACAGCTTATTGAAAAAATCTGGGGGATGGATTATGACGGTTTTGATCGTACAGTAGATGTTCACATTAAGCGTATTCGTGAGAATCTTGGTCATCTTCCAGGATTCAAAGTTGTGACAGTACGTGGCTTAGGTTATAAAATAGAGGTTGAGTAATGAAGTCTATTTATAGTAAACTTGTAATTGGCTTTTTATTAACGTCTTTATTAAGTTTTTCTATCTGTTGCTTTTTTACAATAAGATCATATAACCATGATTCTGATCAATTGGCTTTAGAAGAATTAGAACACTCTTCCGATCATATTGCAGATTTGATCAAGTTAATTGATGATAAGGATCAGGATAAGATTTTAGCGGATTATTCAGAAACATCAGAAATGTCTTTTACTGTCACATGTGAAGGACAGACAAAAAGCTATGGACATGTTAATAAGAAACTTATACTTAAAGATGATGAATTAAAGACACTTGCGACTTCAAAAGATAAGTCATTACGTAGTGAAGGAATCATTTCGCAATATGCAAAAGCATTTAAGATTGATAATCAAACATATGTGATTACAGTTCAGAAGGATTTTTCTGCTACAAAAGATATCTTTATGAAGTCTTATGCGAGTGCTGCAATCATCTTTATGATGACAGGAAGTATTGTCTTCCTGATTGTTGCAGATATTATTGTGAAACCAATCTCACGTCTCACAAAGGTCACTGATGAGCTTGCGAAAGGGAATTATAAGGTGCGTGTCAATTATGAAGGAAAGGATGAAATATCCTCATTGTATGCTTCCTTCAATCAAATGGCAGTAAGACTCGCTAAGCAGGAAACAATCCGACAACAATTTATATCGGATGTATCTCATGAGTTCCAGACTCCTTTAACAGCTATTAGCGGATTTGCGACAATATTAAAGAATGAGAATCTGACAGATGAACAAAGAAAAAAATATGCAGATATTATATTGTTCAATTCAAATCGTTTATCTCATTTATCTAAGAATATGCTGCAGCTTACTTTATTAGATGGAGAAGATACAGCACTGGATAAGACAGAGTTTCCACTTATTGAACAACTTAATCGTGTTATTGAGATGGAAGATAATGCGGCTTTAAGTAAGGATATTGAAATAGAATTCATTCATCCTAAAAAAGAATTCATTATTAAAGCCGATGAGAGCCGTATGGAACAGGTATGGATCAATTTATTAAGTAATGCAATCAAGTATACCAATGAGCATGGTGTAGTTACAGTGGAAGTGAGAAGAACACCAACTGAACTACAGGTAAGATTTGAAGATACAGGTGTGGGAATGAGCCAGGATGCCATTTCTCATATCTTTGAAAGATTCTATAGACAGGATAAATCACGTACAATTGAAGGAAATGGACTTGGTTTATCGATAGTAAAAAGGATTATTGATTTACATCACTATAAAATAGATGTAGAATCACAAGAAGATGTTGGTTCTGTATTTACTGTTTATATCCCATATGAGATGTTTACAGGACTCACAAAAAAGAAAAAGGATTAGTGAAGATGGAAGAGTTAAAGAAGAAGATTTTAGAAGACGGATATGTTATTAATGAAAATGTATTAAGAGTAGATAGCTTTTTAAATCATCAGATTGATGTAGAGTTATTTAATAAGATTGCAGATGAATTCTATGAAAGATATAAAAATAAACCAATTAACAAGATTGTCACTATCGAAGCAAGTGGTATTGGTTTAGCTGTTGTCGTTGCACAGAAATTCAATAATTGTCATGTAGTATTTACTAAGAAGGGTTCTTCTTCAATTACTGACAACGATTTCTATACAACAGAAATTCATTCTTACACAAAGAATAAGGATTATATTGGACAGATTTCTAAGAAGTATTTAAGCCCAGAAGATCATGTGTTAATTATAGATGATTTCTTAGCCAATGGTGAAGCTGTTATGGGTATGATTGATTTATGCCATCAGGCAGGTGCAATAGTAGAAGGTATTGGTATTGTCGTTGAAAAAGGCTTCCAGCAGGGAAGACATAGAATTGAAGAAGCTGGATATGAAGTACAGTCTCTTGCAATCGTCAAGGGCTTTGAAGACGGCAAAGTTATTATAGATTAGAGAGGAATAACATGTATTTAAAACGAATTGAACTTCATGGTTTTAAATCCTTTGCGGATAAAAGTGTAGTTGAATTCATGCCAGGTATTACTGGAATAGTGGGACCTAATGGATGTGGTAAATCAAATATTACTGATGCCATCCGCTGGGTACTAGGAGAAAAGTCTGCCAAGGCGATGCGTGGAGAAACAATGACAGATGTCATTTTCTCAGGAAGTGAAGATCGTAAAGCACAGGGTGAAGCAGAAGTGACACTTGTCTTTAATAATGAAGATCATTTCCTTGATTTTGATTCTACTGAAGTGGAAATTACACGTCGTCTTTATCGTACAGGTGATTCTGAGTTCTTATTAAATAGAGAACAGTGCCGTTTAAAGGATATTACTGATTTGATCATGGATACGGGTCTAGGAAGAGATTCTTTATCTATTATTTCTCAGAATAATATCAATGAGTTTGTAAAAAGCAAACCTGAAGATCGACGTGCGATGTTTGAAGAAGCAGCAGGTGTTGCAAAATATAAGAAGCGTAAGATTGAAACAGTCAGAAAACTTGAACGTACCACAGACAATTTAGACCGTGTTCAGGATATCTGTAGTGAATTAGAACGACAGATAGGACCATTGAAAAGACAAAAAGAAAAGGCTGAAACATATTTAGAGTTCAAAGAAGAACTTCAGGAAGTAGAAGTTTCAGTACTTGTTAAGGAAATCAGTACTCTTTCTGAAGAATTAAAGACTTTAAACAAAGAGTTAGAAGACCTAGAAAATGAACGTATTACCAATGATGGTGCTGTTATTCTTGATGAAAAGCAGAGTGAAGAACTTGAAAAAAAGATGTATGCGCTCGATCAGGAAGTCAATGAACTTCAGGAAAAGCTATTAGAAGCGATGAATGAAGTAAGCAACCTTGAAACACAGAAGGTAGAAATTGATGCTAATCGTAAGCATATATTAGAAACAACAAGCCAGGAAGATATAGAAGCAAAGAAAGCAAGTATGAAATCTATACTTCAAGACGCTATCATTGAATATAACGATAGAGTGAAGCGTTATAATGATGTTAAAAAGGAAAAGAATGACCTTTCTCAAAAGGATTCTTTAAATAAGAAGCAGCAGTCTAATCTTCGATCTCTTATTGAAAAGAAGAATATTGAAATTCATAATTCTCGAACTGAAAAGACAAGATTAACTGATATTATTGAGAATAAGAGCGGCTATAGCTATGGTGTGCGTACTATTTTAGGTGCAAAGAATTCTTTATCTGGTATCTGTGGTGCTTTAGGTGATCTGATTGAAACAGAAGAGACCTATGAAACAGCACTTGCGACTGCCCTTGGTGGTGCGACACAGTTCATTGTCACTCGTACAAATGATCAGGCAAAAGAAGCTATTTATTTCTTGAGAAAGAATAAGGCAGGACGTGCGACATTCCTACCTATTGACACAATGAAACCAAGATTATTAAGAGAAGAAGCAAAAATGCTTGCTGAACAGTCTCTTGGATACTTAGGTGTAATGAGTGATTTTGTGACTTATGATAAGTCTATCAGTGATGTTGTATTAAACCAGCTAGGTAATACAATTGTAGCTGATCATCTAGATCATGCGACAGAAATCGCAAAATCTATTTATCATCGTTATCGTGTGGTTACACTTGAAGGAGATATCATCAATGTCGGTGGTTCCTTAACAGGTGGGGCATCTAAGCATACAAACAACGCAATGATGTCTAAAAGGGAATTAGAACGTGTTTCTTGTGCATTAGATCAGCAGGAAAAAGACCTCAACAAGATGAAGACTGATCTGCATACATTAGAAAATGAGGGAAGAGAAATCGGACAGCTTTATATGCAGAAACAGATGTCTCTCGCAAAGCTTGAACTTGTTGTCACAAACAAGAAGAGTGAGTATGAAGTAGCTAAGGCTGATTATGAAAACCTCACACATCAGAGTGTAGAACTTGATGAAGTGATCAGAGGAACTCAAAACAATGAATTACTTGATCGTTTGAATGATGTGAAGAGACGTCGTGATGAATTAAAAGAAACAATTCAGGCGAAACGTACAATCCGTATGGGTTATGTGAATGAAAATGAAGAAGTGTCTCGTCGTTTACGTGAACACCGTGCTGCTTTAAAGAATGTAGAAAGCCAGAGTACAGATAAGAAGGTTGCTAAGAGCCGTTTAGAAACAGAGATTCAGAACTACTTATTAAGACTCAATGATGCTTATGCTATGACATTTGAACATGCACAGGAAAAAGCTGATATGTCCATTGATATAGATAAGGCAAAGGATAAGGTACGTGACTTAAGACAACGTATTGCATCTCTTGGTCATGTCAATGTGGAATCTATTGAACAATACAATGATGTAAGTACACGTTATGAGACATTAAGTACGCAGCGTTCACAATTATTAGAAGCACAGGATAGCTTATTAAAAGCTATTAAGGATATGGATGCTATTATGGTTGAGAAGTTCAGCACTTCATTTGAAGCCATTAATAAGGCATTCAACGATGTATTCCGTTATTTATTTGGCGGAGGGCATGCTTCACTTAAATATACTGATCCAGATAACATTCTAGAAACCGGTATTGATATTGAAGCACAGCCACCTGGAAAGGCTGCAAAACTGCATTCTTTCTCAGGAGGAGAAAACGCATTAATCGCATTAAGCTGCTTATTTGCGATGATTAGTGTGAAGCCATCTCCTTTATGTATTCTCGATGAAGTAGAAGCCGCACTTGATATTGCGAATGTAGAGCGTTTTGCGAAGTATTTACGTAGTTTCTCAGATCAGACACAGTTTATTGTCGTTACACATCGTGAAGGAACTATGGCTGAATGTGACCTATTATATGGGGCTACAATGCAGGAAAAAGGTGTCACTAAGCTTGTCAGTGTTAAGCTTAAGGATGCGACTGAATATGCAAGCAGTTAGGAGGATGCATTATGGGATTTTTTCAAAAGATTAAAGAAACATTTGTAGGAAAATCTACAAAGCAGAATGAGAAGTATGTTGCTGGTCTTGATAAATCATCTGCTTCTTTCTCATCTAAGATCAATGCTTTGGCAGCAAGATATCGTGAAATCAACGATGAATATTTTGATGAGTTAGAAAATATCCTGATCATGAGCGATGTTGGTGTCAACATGGTTATGAAGATTGTGGATGAAATCAAGAAGGAAGTACGTCTTGAAAATATCAAGGATCCTCATGCGATTAATGATATTATCGTTGATAAGATGTTTGTTATCTATGCCAATGATTCATATATGACAACTAAGATCAACTATGCAGAAAATGATTTAACAGTTATCTTGATGGTTGGTGTTAATGGAGCAGGTAAAACAACTACTATTGCGAAGCTTGCCAATAAGATCATGCATGAAGAAGGCAAGAAGGTTATGGTGGCTGCCGGTGATACATTTAGAGCTGGTGCCATTGAACAGCTTGCTGAATGGGCAAACCGTTTAAATATTCCTTGTGTCAAGGGCAAAGAAGGGGGAGATCCTTCTTCAGTAATATTTGATGCGCTTGAACAGGCAAAAAAAGGCGGTTATGATGTACTTATCTGTGATACAGCAGGACGTTTACAGAATAAAGTAAACTTAATGAAGGAACTTGAAAAGATGAATCGTATCATCAAGAGAGTTGTGCCAGAAGGACCTCAGGAAACATTACTTGTTGTAGATGCAACAACAGGTCAGAATGGTATTTCACAGGCTGTAGAATTCTCTAAGATTACAGATATTACTGGTATTGTTCTTACTAAGATGGATGGTACTGCCAAGGGTGGTATTATTCTTTCAATTAAGGATATGCTCAATATCCCTGTTAAGTTTATTGGTTTAGGTGAAAAGATTGATGATTTACAGGAATTTGATCTTGAACAGTATATTTATGGTTTATGTAATGATCTAATGGAGTAAGATGATGGATGAAGAATTAAAAAAGAAAGAACAAGTCATCCTCTTGATGGATTGTTATAGAGAATTGTTGACAGATAAACAGAAGCAGTATCTTTCTCTCTACTATGAGGAAGATCTGTCTCTATCAGAAATAGCCGAAGACTTAGGCGTCTCTAAGAATGCTGTTTTTGATAATATTAAGCGTTCTGTGATGAGTTTAGAGAAGTATGAATCTAAATTACATATTCTTGAAAATCATCGCAAGAGACTTGATTTGATTAATAAGATTGAAGAAGAAAAGAATAAGAAGCATGAAGATATTGACGAATATCTTGAAATGCTGAAGAATATCTAGGGAGGTAATTATGGCTTTTGAATCTTTATCAGATAGACTCCAAGAGACATTAAAAAAGGTAACAGGACAAGCAACTCTTACTGAAGCAAATATGGAGGAGATGCTTCGTGAAATCCGTTTGGCTTTACTTGAAGCCGATGTTAACTACCAGGTAGTTAAAGAGTTTATCGCAAATACAAAAGAAAAAGCAATTGGTCAGAACGTTATTGGTTCATTAAAACCAGGACAGGTTCTTGTTAAGATTGTTCATGATGAGTTAGTATCATTACTTGGTACAGAAATGGTGACTGTAGACTACTCTAAAAATCCTACAATCATCATGATGGTTGGTTTACAGGGTTCAGGTAAAACAACAACGGCTGGTAAGATTGCCAAATTAATCACTGAAAAACAAGGTAAGAAACCTTTATTGGTTGCTGGTGATATTTATCGTCCTGCTGCCATTGATCAGTTAAAGACATTAGGTGCACAGCTTAATATCCCGGTATTTTCTAAAGGCACTGATACACCTGTAGAAACAATCGTTACTGAAGCTTTAGCTAAAGCGCGTGATGATCACAACGATGTAGTAATCATCGATACCGCTGGTCGTTTACAGATTGATGAAAAGTTGATGCAGGAGCTTGCTAACGTTAAAGAAATTGCCCATCCTGATGAAATCCTTTTAGTTGTTGACTCATTAGCTGGTCAGGAAATCGTGAATGTTGCTTCAACATTCAATGAAAAATTAGGAATCACTGGTGCCGTTTTAACTAAGCTAGATGGTGACGCACGTGGTGGGGGTGCCCTCTCTATTAGACATGTCACTCATGTTCCTATCAAATATATCGGTACAGGTGAAAAATTAGATGAAATCGATTATTTCTATCCTGACCGTATGGCAGATCGTATCCTTGGTATGGGGGATGTTGTTTCCCTTGTAGAAAAGGTACAGGATGTCTATGATGAAAAAGAAAGTATGAAAGCTTTCAATAAGATGAAGGCTGGTACTTTTGGTTTAGATGATATGCTTGAACAGATGAAGAAGCTTCAGAAGATGGGACCTTTATCTGGTTTATTAAAGATGATTCCAGGAATGCCTAAGATTCCTAATTTAAATGATGATGATGCCGCTGCTAAGATGAAGATGACTGAATCAATCATCTACTCTATGACTAAAGCAGAACGTGCAAATCCTGATATGATTAATTCATCACGTAAAGAAAGAATTGCCAAGGGTTGTGGTCAGCCTGTGACTGAAGTTAATAAGCTATTAAAACAGTTTGAACAGTCACGTAAGGTCATGAAGCAGTTAGGTAACATTGATCCTACAACTGGTATGCGAACACAAAGACCAATGAAGACTCAGCAGCAGTTCAATCCTTATCGTAAAAAGACTAGACATAAGAAAAAGAAGAAATAAAGCCTCCTCGGAGGTTTTTTCTTTAGAATTATTTAAGAATTTCATCACGAATCTTTTTATTTTTAGTCACTATACTTATAAGCGAAGGAGGGATACATATGTTTGAAACATTTATGTTCATATTATTATTTCCTGTTATTATGATCAGCATTATCGCTTATTTAAGTACATTGACGCGCTGATTATGAAGAAGGGGAGTTCAGTTAATGAAACATACACTATTACTTGTAGAAGACGAATTAGGTATTAGAGAAACAGTTAAGATCTTTTTAAAGAGCCAGAATTATGAAGTCATTGAAGCGGAAAATGGAAAAGAAGGGCTTGAAGCACTTAAACATAACGATATTCATTTAGCTATTGTAGATATTATGATGCCTGTTATGGATGGACTGACTATGACAATGAAACTTCGCGAAGTATCAGATATCCCTGTAATCTTCTTAACGGCTAAGACAGAAGATATTGATAAGATTACAGGACTTAATCTAGGGGCAGATGATTATATCACTAAACCTTTTGAACCTATGGAATTGATTGCAAGAGTGAATTCTAATTTAAGACGCTATGAACAGATCTTAAATTTAAAGGGAAATATACAAAAGCCAAACAATCAACTTGTTGTAGGAGGTTTAGTATTAGACCAGGCAACTAAAGAAGTCTTTGTGAATGGACGTTCTGTTAGACTCACTAAGAAAGAATTCCAGATATTAGAACTATTAATGAGTTATCCTGGTAAGGTGTATTCTGCAGAAGAAATCTATGAATCTATCTGGGAAGAAACAGCCATTAATACAGAAACAATCATGGTTCATGTAAGAAGACTCAGAGAAAAGATTGAAGCTAATCCTAAGCATCCTGAATATTTAAAGGCTGTCTGGGGTGTCGGTTATAAAATAGAAAAGATGGAGTGATGAGAATGAAGAAAAGACGTATATTTATTATTGGTTTAATTGTCTTATTATTGGCTTGTCCGAGCTGTATGATTTATATCACAGTCAAACAGCAGGATGGTTATAAGAAAAGAGTCGCAGACAATACAAATGAATATATGCTGCAGTTTCTTACAATGGCAGTTGAATCAAAAACAGATCCTGATTATAAGCCTTTAAATTTTAAGGGGCTAGATGAAAAATCACAAGAAGCAGCTACTGCGACGATGAATGAAATATTCAAAACTGTTTTAGATATGGAACAGAATGATGATGGATTTCACTATGAAGCATATAATGAAAAGACAAGACAGTATTATAAGAATCAGAAATCTTATTATCCTGTCGCCTATGAAGAATTTTTTAAATCTAGTGCGCGTTCGAAATATTTTTACACGGATACTGTAGCTCTTTTTGATGAAAGTGATATTATTAGTAACCTTGATGCAGGATATAAGCTCGAAGAAGGAAAAGATGGAAAAAGATCTTTACTTAAAGTATATAATACGTATGTAGATTTAAATCAGGTAAGTATTAATTTACCTAAAGATATAGAAATGACTTATTATTGTACAATGTATGAATCGCCTATGACATATATTGAACGTAATTTTGTGGATGAATATGATATTGCAGTCCTTTCAGGAGTTGCTCTTCTTCTGGGTTTAGTTATCTTTATATATATTTTAATGAATTCATTAGAAGTAGAAGAAGTTATTAATCCATATCGCACAATTAAACAATGGAAGCTATTAACTGTTATTATCATTATTGGATTAACTAGTTTTATTTTTATGGGGGCATCAGGAGTAACAGGTGCTCTTGTGATGATGGGAGAACTTCAAGGTGCCCTTGCAAGACATAATATAGCTTATGCTACATCTATCAGTTATGGTCTCTATTTCTTCTGTATGGTCATTTTCTATTTCTTGTTTTCAATGTTATGCTTTACTGTTAAGTATATGTTTATGAATGGAATGAACTATTTTAAGAATAATACATGTACTTATGCACTTTATGCAAAAACAAAGGAACTAGGTAATAAAGTGACTGAATTTGATTT
This sequence comes from Catenibacterium sp. GCM10023432, assembly GCF_042651925.1. Lineage (NCBI taxonomy): Bacteria > Bacillati > Bacillota > Erysipelotrichia > Erysipelotrichales > Coprobacillaceae > Catenibacterium > Catenibacterium sp. GCM10023432. The sequence goes on from NZ_JBHSEB010000081.1 coordinate 12,994, forward strand.
GAAGGATAATATCAATCAGGATATCTTGAAATTTACTATCTGCAATGCATTGCTCGTTATTATTTTGTATGTCCTCTCACCAAGTAAGACAATCTTTGCGATTGTTTATGTTATGATCTCTTTCTTATATATAAGAAAGCAGACAATGAAGGTAAAGAATGATTATAAAAATATGCTTAACTTTACAGAACAGCTTTCTCATGGTCATTTTGATACAGAAATAGAAGATGATCTAGGAATCTTCAATAGTATGCGTGATCGCTTAAATAACCTGAAAACTGGTTTTGAAGCAGCTGTGAAGGAAGAAACAAAATCACAGAATATGAAGACGGAACTTATTACTAATGTCTCGCATGATTTGAAAACTCCTCTTACATGTATTAAGAACTATGTTATTTTACTTAAGAATACACAAGCTGATGAAACAACAAGAACTGAATATTTAAACCAATTAGAAAAATATACAAATAGACTCTCTAATCTTATTCAAGATCTTTTTGATGTTTCTAAAGCAACAAGCGGTAATATTGACCTACATCCTATTGATTTAAGATTACAAGCGTTAGTTGATCAATCCTTAGCTGAATGTATTGAAGTCTTAGAATCTAAGGATATTCAGGTTATTAAGAATGTCGAGGATGTTGTCGTACACTTAGATGGAGATAAGACATACCGTGTCTTTGAAAACCTATTAACTAATATTGGAAAGTATGCCATGCCACATAGTCGTGCTTATATTGATATTCATGAGGAAGAAGACTATGTTTCAATCATATTCAAGAATATGAGTGAGGTAGAAATGAACTTCTCTAGCGAAGAAATCCAGGAGCGTTTTGTACGTGGAGATAAATCCCGCCATGAAACAGGTAGTGGCCTAGGACTTGCCATTGCGAAAAGTTTTGTTGTTGCTCAGGGTGGTACATTTGATATAGAAATAGATGGTGATCTCTTTAAAGTCATCATGACTTTCAAAAAAATAAATGTGTCAAGTGAAAATACTTGACACCTAGTTTGAATATGGTATTATAAGAAGGCAAATTAAATTAATCGGAGGAAAATACAATGGCAGTTAAATTAAGATTAAAGAGAATGGGTGCTAAGAAGTCACCATTTTATAGAATTGTTGCAGCTGATTCAAGAATGCCAAGAGATGGTCGTTTCATTGAACAGTTAGGAACTTATGATCCAAGACAGAACCCAGCTAAGGTTTCTTTAAAGAAAGAAGAAATCTTAAAGTGGTTAGGTAACGGTGCTCAGCCTTCTGACACAGTTAAGAACATCCTTTCTAAAGAAGGCGTAATCAAAGAATTTGCTGAATCTAAGAAGGCTAAATAATTATGGATTACGTTAAGGCATTACAGGACATGTGTCTTGAACTTGTCAATAATCGTGATAAGTTAGAGGTTAGAGAAATGCCTTCATTAGATGATAATGCGATTGTTCTATATGTTTATGCATCACATGATGATATTTCTAAATTAATTGGTAGAAAAGGTGTTATGGCTAATTCTATCAGACAGCTTATGTCTATAAGTACACGTGGTATGCATAAAAGATTAGATATCAAATTTGAATCATATGGTGAGGAATAAAGGAAGTGTACACTTCCTTTTTTTTGGAGGTACAAATGGAACTTGTAGAAATTGGTAAAATCATTAATACATTTGGAATCAAGGGTGATTTAAAGATTGCTTCTTCAACTGATTTTGGAGAACAGCGCTTTGCCCCTGGCAGCCATATTCTTGTTAAGACACCAAGAGAATATCTCGATTTTGAAATCAGTAAGCACTATATCCATAAGGGTTTTGATATGATTGCCTTTAAAGGATTTACAGATATTAATGAAGTAGAAAAGTATAAGGGATGTATTTGTTATGCTCCTAAAGATACGTCTTTATTACCTGAAGGCATGCATTATATTTCTGATATTGTAGATTGTGAAGTCTATAATAATGGCACTTATATTGGTAAGGTCACTGATGTATATCAGGGGGCACAGGCTATTATTGGTGTTGATGTGAATGGTAAACAGGTAATGATTCCTTATATTGATGCTTTTGTAAAGAATAAGGATATTGAACATAAGCGTATTGATGTCTCATTGATTGGAGGCTTCTTAGATGAAGATTGATGTTCTTTCATTATTTCCAGAGATGTTTGAAGGATTCTTGACAACATCTATTATTAAAAGAGCTATCGATAGTGATCATGTAGAAGTGACTATTCATGATTTTAGAGAATTTGCGACAGATCGTCATAAGAGTGTGGATGATACACCTTATGGTGGCGGACAGGGTATGGTGCTTATGTGTAAGCCATTATTAGATTGTTTAAAGACAGTAGTCACAAAGGATTCACTTGTTATTTTAATGAGTCCTCAGGGTATGACTCATCATCAGGCTTATGCGGAAGAATTGGCTTTGAAGCAGAAGCATATTGTTATTATCTGTGGTCATTATGAAGGCTTTGATGAACGTATTCGTGATTATGTAGATGTAGAACTTTCTATTGGTGATTATGTACTCACAGGTGGAGAACTTGGTGCGATGGTAGTCATGGATAGTGTGATTCGTTTACTTCATGGAGTGATTACTCAGGCAAGTCATGAAGATGATTCATTCTCTAATGGGTTATTGGAATATCCACAATATACAAGACCTTATGAATATGAAGGCAGCAAGGTTCCTGATGTCCTCTTAAGTGGTCATCATGAAAATATTCGTAAATGGCGTTTAAAGGAATCATTACGTAAAACTATGATCAAACGTCCTGATTTATTAGAAAAACGCTCATTTACAGAAGAAGAATTAGAAATTCTAAAAGAATTAAAAAAGTAATTGATTTATAAAAAAGACGGTGCTATAATAGGCAAGTCGTAAGACACAGAAGTTCCGCTGGTTATATATACGAATGAGCTTCCAAGACTAAATTTGTGTAGGAGGAAATGTTATCATGAACATGCAGTTAGTAAATGAAATTACTAAGAGCCAGATCAAGACTGATGTACCTCAGTTCAAAGCTGGTGACACTTTAAAAGTATTCGTAAAGATCCAGGAAGGTAATAAGACTCGTCTTCAGATGTTCGAAGGTGTTTGTATTGCTAAAAAGGGTCATGGTATTGGTGAAACTTTCACTGTTAGAAAGATTTCTTATGGTGTAGGTGTTGAAAGAGTATTCCCAGTAAACTCTCCAATCATCGATCATATCGAAGTAGCTAAGGTTGGTAAAGTACGTAGAGCTAAATTACATTACTTACGTGGATTATCTGGTAAAGCTGCTAGAATCAAAGAAATTCGATAAGAGAATGGGGGCTTACCCCATTCTTTTTTCTATATTATGAATAAAATAAAAAAACTGTGTTTACCTGGAATGGCGCTACTTATATTATGTCTATTTACATTTGTCGTACTTCCGGTTAAGGTGAAAGGAACATCCATGATGCCAACTATTCATGATAGTGACTGTATCTTAATGACGGGAGTGACATCTTATAAACAGATTCATCGTTTTGATATCGTTGATGTTCGCAGCAGCTCATTAAAAGAAGATGTCATTAAACGTGTTATTGGTCTTCCAGGAGAGGAAATCAGCTACAAGAATGATCATTTATATATTAATGGTCAATTAGTAGAAGAACCTTTTCTTAAGATTCCTTTCATGAAAAAAGAAAAGATTAAATATGATTTAACACATTATACAAAAGATTTTAGAATTAAATTAAGACACGATGAATACTTTATTCTAGGTGATAATCGTCCTATGTCCTATGATTCAAGATATTTTGGACCAGTTCATATAGAAGATATTCGTGCAAAAAATGGATATATTATTTATCCAATCCAGCATATTAAGAGAAATGATTGAGGAGGAACTTATGGCAAAGCAGATTCAGTGGTATCCAGGGCATATGGCTAAAGCCCAAAGAGAAATCGAAAGTAAAGTAAAGTTAGTAGATATTGTGATTGAACTTGTTGACGCACGTGCTCCTTTTTCAACACATAATCCAGAACTTGATCATATGATCAAGAATAAACCTCGTCTTTATATTCTTACAAAGAAGGATTTAGCTGATCCTAAGGCAACAGAAGCTCTTATTGCAGAATTTAAAAGACAAGGACATAGCGCTATCGCAGTTGATTTAAAGAACTTCAAGGAAGAAAAGAAGATTGTGAACATGTGTCGCTATCAGTTAAAAGAAAAGCGTGAAAAAGAAGCCGCAAGAGGTTTAAAACCTAAGCCAATTCGTGCTCTAGTGGCTGGTATTCCTAATGTTGGTAAATCTACTTTTATCAATAAGATTGCGAAAAGAAAAGCCGCTGCAGTAGGAAATAAGCCGGGTGTTACAAAGGCTCAGCAGATTATCCGTGTTGATAAGGATTTTGAACTTTTCGATACACCAGGTGTACTAGAACCTAAATTCACAGATATCAATAAAGCAATGAACGTCGCATTATGTGGCTCTATTAAGATGGAAATCCTTCCACTTGATGATTTATTTATTCATGCAATAGGTTATCTGGCAAAACATTATCCAGACATGTTGAAACAACGTTATAATTTGACTATTGATTTAGATTCAGATTGGGTAATTCCAGTATATGATCATATCTCAGATTATCGTCATATTAAGAAATTAAGAGGCGAAACAGATTATGACCGTGTACAGGAAACATTCTTTAATGATTTAAAGAACGGTTCTCTTGGAAAAATCACATGGGAGCTTAGCGATGAATAAACAGGAACGTTTAAAATATGAAAACGAAGCTAGAGTTGCAGGCTACTCTAGAATACTGGGCGTAGATGAAGCAGGAAGAGGACCGATGGCTGGGCCACTTGTTGTAGGTGGTGTCATCTTTCCAGAAGATTTCTATGATGAACGTATTAACGACTCTAAGAAGCTCACAGAAAAGAAAAGAGAAGCACTCTATGATTTAATTATAGAAAATGCGCTTGCTTATCAAATAGAGGTTTTATCAGTAGAAGAAGTAGATACACTTAATGTCTATGAAGCATCTCGTACAGGTATGAAACGTATTATTGCTTCATTAAAGCCTGATTTTACATTAAGTGATGCAATGCCCTTGGGAGATATTCCACATCTTTCTATTATTAAAGGAGATGCGAAAAGTATTTCTATTGGGGCAGCAAGTATCCTTGCAAAGGTCACTCGAGACCGCATGATGAAGGAATATGGAAAGCAATATCCAGAATATGGATTTGAAAAACATAAGGGTTATGTTACTAAAGCCCATAAAGAAGCATTAGAAAAGTATGGTGTCACTCCAATTCATCGTCGTTCTTTTGCGCCAGTACAGAAAGTACTGAATGAACAATTATCCTTTGATTTTGAAGAGAAAGATTAAAGATCTTTCTCTTTTTTGAGAAAATAAGCCTTCTATTAAGAATAGATATAGTAGGAGGTGATTGATATGGAAGATATTCTACTTTATTTTTCATTGAAGTATAAGGGACAGTTTGATTTGATTTATAAGGCCTTAGAACGTAAGGAACGTGTGGATGAATCTTTAAAAGAAGAACTCTTTAAAACTATTAAGAGTTCTTATACGACTATTATTAGTGATGATTATCCACAACAGCTTAAATATATCAACTGTCCACCATTTGTACTCTATTATTATGGATCATTATCTTTACTAGATAAAGACTGTATTGCGGTTATTGGTAAAAGAGACTGCAGCGAGTATGGTGTTCAGGCGACACGTGTACTTGTAAAAGAACTTGTGAAGAATGATATTGTGATTGTATCGGGAATGGCTAAGGGAATTGATGGCGTCAGCCACCGCACAGCTATTCGATCAAAGGGACATACTGTCGCAGTGCTTGGTAGTGGAATCGATTATCCTTATCCACCGATGAATGAAGATCTGTATTATGTATTGAAGAATGAACTTGTTTTAAGTGAATACCCTGGAAGTACGCCACCTCGTAAAGATCATTTTCCTAAACGAAATCGTATTATTGCAGGACTCTCTAAGAAACTTCTTGTTACAGAGGCTGATCTTAAAAGCGGCACGATGATTACAGTTGGTTTTGCCTTGGAACAGGGCAAGGATGTACTTGCAGTTCCAGGGCGTGTGTATGACTCAAAAGGCTGTAATGCCCTGATTCAGCAGGGTGCAAAACTAGTTATGAATGTAGAAGATATCTTAGAAGAATAGGAAGCGTTTCGCTTCTTATTCTCACTAAGATGTTGACAAAATAAAAAAATCCCATATTATAATGTGATGAAGGAGGGAACTATAAGTAACTGAATATATCGACCATTTTGTGTTTGAATGTGTTTAAATATGCTCATAGAGGGAGCGTTAAAATGAACATATCAAATATCATAAATTACAAATTAAAGGATTTTGCTGAACTTTTAGGCGTATCTGTTAAGATATTATAACGTTGAGATAGAGAAGGAACTTTATGAAAGTGGCAAAAAGTTTATGAGCAGCAGCCAGTTTAGAGTATGGCTCAACACTGAGTATCTTTCGAGCCATCCAGAATATTCCTGGATTAAGGAAGCTTATTCAAAATCGGTAACACAGGCAGTAAATAACGGACAGACCGCATTTGAAAACTTCTTTAATCACAAGAGCGCCTTTCCAAAATTCAAGAAGAAAGGCAGATCTGATGTGAAGATGTATTTCGTAAGGAATAATCCTAAAGATTGCCTTTGCGAAAGACACAGAATCAAGATTCCGTCACTTGGCTGGGTCCGTATCAAAGAGAAAGGATATATTCCAACCACAAAAGACGGATATGTAATTAAGAGCGGTCATGTCTCAATAAAAGCTGACAGATACTATGTTTCAGTTCTTATAGAAATCAAGAATAAAAGGATAGCCAGTCATTCCAGTGAAGGAATTGGCATTGACCTTGGATTAAAGGACTTTGCGATTGTCTCTAATGGAAAGACTTATAAGAACATCAATAAATCTGCAAAATTAAGGAAGCTTGAAAAAAAGCTTATTCGAGAACAGAGAAGTCTTTCTCGAAAGTATGAAAATATAAAGAAAGGAGGGTCCACTCAAAAAAGAAATATACAAAAACAAAGGCTTAAGATACAGAAGCTTCATCAGAGAATAGACAATATTCGTACTGACTACATCAATAAGATAATCGCAGAGATAGTGAAAACAAAGCCATCTTATATTACGATTGAAGATCTAAACGTATCAGGAATGATGAAGAACAAGCATCTTTCAAAGGCAGCTGCTTCGCAGAAGTTTTATGAATTTAAATCAAAGCTTCTAGCTAAATGCAAGGAGTACGGAATTGAACAACGAACAGTAGATAGATGGTTCCCATCATCTAAGACATGTCACTGCTGCAAGAATATCAAGAAAGATTTAAAGCTTTCAGATAGAATTTTCAAATGTGATTGCGGCTATATCGAAGACAGAGATTTCAATGCTGCTACTAATCTGAGAGATGCTACGACTTACGAAGTTGCATAAATAAACGCAAGCGTAGGTATGTACCGAAGGCTATTTCGGGAATTTACGACTATGGAGTGTACAAGTACTTGTGAGTAGATATGATTTTTGTCAATCCAAAGCATGCACGATGACATAGTAAGTAATGTTCGTGAGAACTTACATTATCTCGATGTGAGTATATTTAATCACATTTTGAGTGGCAGGTTAGATGTATGAGTCATTTAGTAATTGTCGAATCACCATCTAAATCTAAAACAATTAGTAAATACCTAAGCGATGATTTTGTTGTAAAATCATCAAAAGGCCATATCAGAGATCTGGCTATCTCTGGCAAAGGCGGCTTAGGTGTAGATATAGAAAATGAGTTTGCCCCTCATTATGTTATTAGTAAAGATAAGAAAGATGTTGTAAAAGAATTAAAAGCATGTGCCAAAAAAGCAGATGATGTTTATCTCGCAACCGATCCGGACCGTGAAGGAGAAGCCATCTCATGGCATTTGGCAGAAGTGTTAGGATTAGATCCTGAGACTACAAAAAGAGTAGAATTCCATGAAGTCACAAAGAATGCAGTTACAAAAGCGATTGATAATCCCCGCAAGATTGATATGGATCTTGTTCATTCTCAGGAAACAAGACGTGTCTTAGATAGAATTATCGGGTTTAAGCTTTCTAAACTTCTACAGAAGAAGATTAAATCTAAGTCTGCAGGACGTGTACAGTCCGTTGCATTAAGATTAATCTGTGAGAGAGAAGCAGAAATTGATGCATTCATCCCAGAAGAATTCTGGAAGATTGATGCTGATTTTGAAAAGGATAATATTCCATTCAATGCAGAACTCACTAAGTATAAAACTAAGAAATTAGAAATCCATAATAGTGAAGAAGCACAAGCCATTTATGATGCATTGACACCTACATTTACTGTAGAGAAGATTAAGAAAACGACAAAGAAGAGAAATTCATATGCACCATTTATTACTTCAACACTGCAGCAGGAAGCATCTTCTAAATTAAATTTTAAAGCAAGACGTACAATGTCTATTGCTCAGAAGTTGTATGAAGGGATTGATATTGGAACTGAGACTGTCGGTTTAATTACTTATATGAGAACAGACTCTATTCGCTTATCACCTGAATTTACTGCAGCTGCAATGGATTATATTGAAAAGACATATGGTAAAGAATATGTAGGAAGTGTTAAAGTTTCTAAGAAGACTGAAAATGTACAGGATGCTCATGAAGCAATTCGTCCTACAAGTATTGATCGTACACCAGAAAGTATTAAACAATACCTTACACAGGAACAGTATAAGCTGTATTCATTAATCTATGCACGTGCGCTTGCTTCATTAATGGCACCAAGCCAGTCTGCAAGTACATCTTTAGTATTAGATAACAATGATTATAAGTTTAATGCATCAGGCTCTATCTTAAAGTTTGATGGATGGTTAAAGGTTTATGGTGAATATGATAAGAGTAAGAACGAATTACTCCCAGATATGGATGAAAATGAATTGATTGATGCAAAGAAGATCAATAAAGAACAGCATTTCACTACACCACCAGCACGTTATACAGAAGCAAAGCTTATCAAGGCGATGGAAGAATTAGGTATTGGTCGTCCTTCTACTTATGCGACTATTATCGATACAATCGTCACAAGAGAATATGTCACTTTAGAAAAGAAGACATTCAAGCCTACAGAGTCAGGACTTTTGACTAATAAGAAGCTTCTTGAATATTTTGATTCAATCATCAATGTAGACTATACTGCAAAGATGGAAAATGAACTTGATGAAATTGCAAAGGGACAGGATACTTATGTTCATGCCTTAACTGAATTTGAACAGGCTTTTGAACCGCTATTAGAAAAAGCATATGACGGTATGGAAAAGATTGAACCTAAAAAGACAGGAGAAAAATGTCCTGAATGTGGTGGAGATCTTGTCATTAGAAAAGGTCGCTTTGGTGAATTTGTTGCCTGCTCTAATTATCCAGAATGTAAATATGTCAAGGCTGATGAAAATAAAATCAATGAAGAAACAGGCGAGACATGTCCTCAATGCGGTTCTCCTATGATATATAAAATGGGCCGTTTTGGACGTTTTGAAGCATGTTCTAATTACCCTAAGTGTAAATATATCAAGCCTCAAAAACTTGAAGAGACAGGTGAAACATGTCCTAACTGTGGCAGTCCAGTTGTATGGAAGAAGGGTCGTTTTGGTCCATTTAAAGCCTGCTCTAATTATCCAAAGTGCAAAACAATTATTAAAGAAAAGAAAAAGAAAGAAGAATAATGAACTGCCCATGCAGTTCATTTTCTTTCATTGGAGGAAAATATGATCAAGGAAGTAAATGTCGTTGGTGGTGGACTTGCTGGTGTTGAAGCCACTTACCAGCTTATTAAAGAAGGTATTCCTGTACATCTTTATGAAATGAGACCGGTTAAGAAGACAGATGTACATAAAACAAGTGATTTTGCAGAATTGGTATGTTCTAATTCATTACGTGCAGATGGCTTAAAGAATGCAGTAGGTGTTTTAAAACAAGAAATGACAATGAATGACAGCTTGATTATCAAGATGGCGAGGGACCATGCAGTTCCTGCTGGCGGTTCTTTGGCAGTTGATCGTGAAGGCTTTTCTCATGCGGTGACAGAGTTTATTGAAAATCATCCTCTTGTTACTGTTCATCGTGAAGAAGTGACTCGTATTCCAGATGGACCTGCTATTATTGCATCTGGACCTTTGACGAGTGATGCACTTGCAAAAGAAATTATGGATTTAATGGGTAATCAGGATTATTTCTATTTTTATGATGCAGCGGCTCCAATTGTCACAAAAGAATCTATTGATTTTAATAAAGCCTTTTATAAATCACGTTATGATAAGGGGGATGGAGAATATATCAACTGCCCAATGACTAAAGAAGAATTTGATGCTTTCTATGATGCACTTATCAATGCAGAAGTTGTAAAGCCTCATGATTTTGAAGAAAAGTTCTTTGAAGGATGCATGCCTTTTGAAGAAATCGCAAGAAGAGGAAAGCAGACACTTCTTTTTGGTCCAATGAAGCCTGTAGGACTAGAAAAGGATGGTCAGCGTTTTGAAGCAGTTGTTCAGTTAAGACAGGATAATGCAGTGGGTTCTCTTTATAATATTGTAGGATTCCAGACACATCTTAAATGGGGTGAACAGGACCGTATTATTCATATGATTCCAGGGCTAGAAAATGCTTCTATTGTTCGTTATGGTATCATGCATCGTAACTGTTACTTCAATTCACCTACTTATTTAAATCCTACATATCAGTTCAAGAATCGTGAAGATTTATTCTTTGCAGGTCAGATGACAGGTGTAGAAGGATATGTAGAATCTGCGCAGAGTGGTATTGTGGCTGGTAAGAATATGGTGAGATATTTAAAGGGAGAAGAACTTCTTACTTATCCTAGAGAAACAGTCATGGGCTCTTTGGCTTATTATATTACACATGCGTCCCCAAGTGATTTTCAGCCGATGAAGGCTAACTTTGGTATTCTTCCTGATTTAGAAGGTAAAGTGAAGAAAAAAGAAAAGAAAGAAAAATATGCACAGCGTGCATTAGAAAAGATGGAAGAATTTATCAATGGATGAAAAGAAAGCTTTTCTTCACTATCTTAAATATCAAAAGAACTACTCTGTACTTACTTTACAATCCTATGAAAGAGAACTGACTGATTTTCTCTTATTTATAGGTAAAGAAAGTATTTCTTTACAGGAAGTAGACTATTATGTAATTCAGAATTACTTGATTTATTTAAATGAGAAACATTTGTCTCATACAACAATCAATCATTATTTGAGTTCTCTTAGATCTTTCTTTAAATATTTATGTCAACAGAACATTGTAGTCTCTAATCCTTTTTCACAGGTGCATTCTTTAAAAACAGGCTCTAGAAACCCTGATTTCCTTTATGTTGATGAAATGATGGGCTATCTAGATTCAATTGATACACATACATCTCTAGGAGTAAGAAATAAAGCTCTTTTAGAACTCATGTATGCATCAGGACTTCGTGTAAGTGAAGTAGTGTCAATGCGCTTGTCGCAGATTGATTTTAATAGACAAATGATTAGAGTGCTTGGTAAAGGAAGCAAAGAAAGAGAAGTACCATTTCATGATTATGCAAAAAAATGGTTACTGCAGTATATCAATGATGATCGTATCAGCATTATCAATGAATATCATGAAACACATGATTATGTATTTGTGAATAGGAGAGGAAAGAAACTGACAAATAGAGGAGTAGAGAATATTATTGATCGCACAATGTATCTTTATGATCCTTTACGTAAGATTCATCCTCATACAATTCGCCATTCCTTTGCGACTCATTTACTAGATGCAGGCATGGACATCCGTGTTGTACAGGAACTATTAGGGCATTCCTCTTTATCTACGACCCAGATTTATACGCATGTATCACAAGAACACCTAAGAGAAGTGTATAATCGTACCTGTCCTAGACAAGAATTCAAGAAAATTGAAAAAAATATTGACGATAAGGGTAAGAAATGATATTATAATCAGCGTTGTAGACCTCTGACTACAACCGCACATAAGAGGTATTAAATGCAAGTGCTGCCTTGGTTGGCGAGTCTAAGAGAAAAAAATATGAAGGAGGTACACTGATGTACGCAATTATTGAAACTGGTGGAAAACAGTTAAAGGTTGAAGCCGGAGATACTATTTTTGTAGAAAAGTTAGATGTTGAAGAAGGCACTGAATACACTTTCGAAAAGGTTCTTTTAGTTGGTGATAACGGTGTTAAAGTTGGTCATCCTTATGTAGAAGGTGCTAAGGTTACTGCAACTGTTGAAAAACAGGGTAAGGAAAAGAAAGTCACTATATTCAAATATAAGCCTAAAAAGCATTATCATAAGAAACAGGGTCATAGACAGCCTTATACTAAGTTAACAATCAAAGAAATTAACGCTTAATGACTCACGTAGATGTTGTGTATCATGCAGGTCAGATTCAATCTATCAAGGTTGAAGGGCATGCTGAACAAAATGAATATGGAAAAGATATTGCTTGTGCTGGAATCAGTACTGCAGTAGTAGGTATTTACAATATGCTTGAAGCCAAAGGCTTCATGAAAGATGGCAATCTTGCCAATGTAGAGAGTGGTTACTCTTATTTCGAGATATTCAATAATCGTGAAGATTATCAGATTATTCTAGAAACTTTGATAAAAATTCTAGAAACTGTTGAATACTCATATGAACAATATGTTAAAATTAACACTAGGGAGGTATAATACTATGTTAAAGTTAGATTTACAGTTATTCGCTTCTAAAAAGGGTGTAGGTTCTACTAAGAACGGTCGTGACTCTGAATCAAAGCGTTTAGGTGCTAAGCTTTCTGATGGACAGACTTGTACAGCTGGTTCAATTATTTATAGACAGAGAGGTACTAAGGTTCATCCTGGTACTAATGTTGGTAAAGGTGGAGACGATACTTTATTCGCTAAAGTTGATGGTGTCGTTAAATACGAAAGACTTGGTAAAAACAAGAAACAGGTATCTGTTTATCCAGTAGCTTAATCTCAAGAATCCCCTATGGGATTCTTTTTTTGAAGAAAGAAGGTGGATACATGAAATTTATTGATCGCGTAAAGATTTATGTTCAAGCTGGTACTGGTGGTAATGGTACAGTTGCGTTTAGACGTGAAGCACATGTTCCTAAAGGAGGTCCATCTGGAGGAGATGGAGGTCGTGGGGGAAGTGTTATCTTCGTTGCAACAAACTCATTATCTACTTTATTAGACTTAAGATATTATCGTGAATATAAAGCACAAAATGGTGAAAAAGGTCATGCTAAAAAGATGCATGGTGCTGATGCAGATGATTTAGTCATCAGAGTGCCAGTGGGCACTTGTGTTTATGATGATGATACAGGCAATATTATTGCCGATCTTACAAAAGATGGTCAGCGTGCTGTTATCGCAAAAGGTGGCCGTGGTGGTCGTGGTAATGCAAGATTCGCTTCATCACGTAACCCAGCACCTAAAATCTGTGAAAATGGTGAACCAGGTGAAAAATTCAATTTAAGAGTAGAATTAAAGTTACTTGCGGATGTTGGATTAGTAGGATTCCCAAGTGTTGGTAAGTCTACTTTATTATCTGTTGTTTCAAAAGCAAGACCGCAGATTGCTGATTATCACTTTACTACTATTGTGCCTAATTTAGGTGTTGTACAGGTTAAGGATGGTCGTTCATTTGTTATGGCTGACTTACCTGGTCTTATTGAAGGGGCATCACAGGGTAAAGGATTAGGTCATCAGTTCTTAAGACATATCGAAAGATGTCGTGTTATCGTGCATATTATTGATATGAGCGGTAGCGAAGGCAGAGATCCTTATGAAGATTATGTCACTATTAATAAAGAATTAGGTGAATATGAATATCGCTTATTAGAAAGACCACAGATTATTGTTGCTAATAAGATGGATGGCGATGAAGCAGAAGAAAACTTAAAGAAGTTCAAGGAAAAACTTGGAGATCAGAAAGTATTCCCAATCATTGCACCAATTCATGAAGGCATCGATGCTGTCCTTTATGCAGTTGCTGATGCATTAGAAACTGCACCAGACTTCTTTAATCAGGAAGAAGAACAGGAAAGTGTTCTTTATACTTATAAGGAAGAAGAAAAACCATTCACTATCCATAATAAAGGTAATGGTGTATGGGAAGTCACTGGTAAGAAGGTTGAAAGACTTGTACAGATGGCCTCATTTACTACAGATGATGGTTTCCAGAGATTCGCATTACAGATCCGTAATATGGGTATCGATGATGCATTAAGAGAAGCAGGCTGTGAAGATGGCGATACTGTACGCCTATATGACTTCGAATTTGAATTTTATAATTAATACCATTTCTAGAAATGGTATTTTTTTTTGACATATGATAGAATTAGGGAATGCGTAAAGGAGAATTTTATGTATAGTTATATCAAAGGAATCATTGCAGATTTGTATTCAGATCATATTGTCATAGATAATCATGGAATAGGTTATGAAGTACATGTATCTAATCCTTATAATTTTAAAAAGGGTGATGATGCAACAGTATATATATATCAACAGGTCAAAGAAGATAATATTACTTTATTTGGCTTTAAGAAGAAAGAAGAAAAAGAATTATTTCAAAAGCTTATTCTTGTGAAAGGGATAGGCTGTAAGACGGCTATCGGTATTCTTGCGACAGGTGAGATTGATGCGATTATTGATGCGATAGAAGGTAAAAATACAGCATATCTTAAGAAGATACCAGGTATTGGACCTAGGGCGGCACAGCAGATCATTCTTGATCTACATGGTAAGTTTGATAAACGTGCAATGAAGCCTCTTGGCTCTCCGGATTATGAAGAAGCTACTGAAGTATTAATCGCATTAGGCTATAAACAGAGTGATGTAGAAAAAGCTATGAAAGTATTATCGAGTGAAAATCTAGATACAAATGGCTATGTGAAACGTGCATTAGCCTTATTAACACAATAATGAAAGGAGAATCTTATGGATCGTGATGTTTTAGATATTAATGAGCATATCGAAGATGAAGAAAGCTCTTTAAGACCGGCTTCTTTTGATGAATATGTAGGTCAGCATGATTTAAAAGAAAACCTTCGTGTCTTTGTGGGTGCTGCAAAGATGCGTGATGAAACACTTGATCATGTTCTGTTCTATGGTCCTCCAGGACTTGGTAAAACTACTATGTCGATGATTATTGCAAATGAAATGGGAACGCATATCAAGATTACAACAGGACCTTCTATTGAAAAAACGGGAGATCTTGTCGCTTTGCTTACATCTTTAGAACCAGGCGATGTTCTCTTTATTGATGAAATTCATCGTTTGAATAAAGTTGTAGAAGAAATACTGTATCCAGCAATGGAAGATTTCTGCGTGGATGTTATGATTGGTAAAGATGCCACAACACGTTCTGTACGTATTGATTTACCTCCTTTTACATTAGTAGGAGCGACTACACGTGCAGGAGATATTTCAGCCCCATTACGTGACCGTTTTGGTATTGTGGCTAAACTTGATTATTATAAAGATGAAGAACTTAGAGATATTATTTCTCGTACAAGTAAAGTCTACGATATGACCATGGAAGAAGAAGCAAAGATGGAACTTGCTAGACGTTCAAGAGGAACACCACGTATTGCGAATAGACTCTTTAGACGTGTAAGAGACTTTGCACAGTTTTATGGTGATGAAATCATTACAAAAGACCGTACAATGCAGGCGCTAGACCGTTTAAAGGTTGATAATTTAGGCTTGGATGATGTCGATCATAAATACTTACTTGGTATTATCAATCGTTTTCAGGGTGGGCCGGTTGGTTTAGAAGCACTTGCTGCAAGTATTGGTGAAGAAAGAATGACATTAGAAGATGTCTATGAACCTTACTTACTACAAAAAGGATTGATCAAACGTACTTCAAGAGGCAGAATTGCGACAGATCTTGCTTATAGACATTTTCATATTACAAGAGAGAATTAGATCAATTCTCTTTTTTTTATGCGTCAAATTAAGATTATTGGGCTGATTCTTTTGAGTATTGCCTCATTTATATATAGTTATCAAAAGCCTGAAAGAGTCAGCTCTACACAAAAATCAGAAGTCTATATCACATTAGAAGGTGCTTTTAACCAAACAGGTGAAGTCCCAATTAAAGAAGGTATGACGATGAGTGATTTAATAAAGGAAGTAGGGGTTAAAGAAAATGCCTGCATGGATTCTTTAAATATGAATAGAAGTATTCAAGCAGAAATGCGTTTTTATTTACCAGAAAAAAGAGCAAATATGATTTCACTTAATAAAGGAACTTTAGAAGACTTTATGACTTTAAAAGGAGTGGGAGAGAAAACGGCACAGAAGTTTATTGACTATAGACAGATACAGCCTTTTTATTCAATAGAAGACATCATGAATATACAAGGAATCGGTGAGAAGAAATATCTCATCTATCGTGACTATCTGTGCCTTTAAGATATCATTTAGTATATTATGCTGTATTTGTCTTATTGCTGTCAGTTGCTTATCTTGTTCATCCTCTATTTTATATATTTCTATTTGCTTATTTAATTTATCTAGTAAAACGATTTGGAAGAAAGATGTTGTTTCTTCTTTTTTTATTACCTATTATATTAAGACCAGTGACTTCATCAGAAGTGCCTACTATTGTTTCTGGAAGGGTGAAAGATATAAGAGATAATTATGTTATTTTAAATACTGATTATGGGAAGATTAAAGCCTATACTGATCATTCATTTCAATACAATGACGAAGTACTTGTTAAACTTAGATTTCTTGAAATTAAGCATCGCAAGGATCCGATAGGTTATGATGAATATCATTCATTCAAAGCTAACAATATCGTCGCAAAGGCTAAAATCACCCATATTACCACTGTTTCATCCCATCCTTCCTTTTGTCATTTACTAGAAAAACATTTCTCTTCTTCAAAGTCTATTAAAAGTTATCAGAAACTCTTTGTTCTAGGAATAAAAGATGAAGCCATTAAAGAAGACTATTCACTCCTCACAAGTCTTTCTCTTATCCATATGTTTGCTCTTTCAGGTATGCATATACATTTACTTTATAAGTGTTTGAGTCTTATTAAAACATTTGTACGCGTTGATATTGCGGATATCGTTATCAAAATACTCATAGGTTTTTATGTCTTTTCTATACCTTATAATATATCTCTTCATCGTGCTTTTTATATGCTCGTCATCTATGATCTTGTAAAAGAGAAGTTCAATCAATTAGATGTACTATCGTTACTTGTTTTATTTAATGTTATTAAGAATCCTTATATCATCTTTAGTATTTCCTTTGTTTTCTCTTACTTTATTTATTTCCTTGTCATTATGACTAAACATTTCCCATATCGCTCTTTCCTTATCTATTTGGGTGGTATTCCTATTGTCCTCACGCTTAATTTCTCTATTAATATCTTTTCTTATTTTTTAACGGTTCTTCTTACTCCTTTTATATCCTGTTTCTATATTGTGACACTCCTCTCTCTCATATTTCCAATAGATCTAATTATGAAGATGATGATCAACTACCAGCAGATGGTTTTGAACTTTATCACTTCATTCAATGCAGAAATTATCTTTCAAAAACCAACGCTCTCATTTATTATTCTTTATTATGCCATCTTATTTTATATTTTCTTATTATTAGAAGAAAAGAAGAGTGTTCAGTTTTCTATGTCTCTATTATGTGCACTTATGATCAGCTTTCATATATATAGTATCTATAAGCCATATACTCAGGTTTCTACTATTGATGTAGGGCAGGGGGATTGTTCATTGATCCGCCTACCTTTTAATCAAGGAAATTATTTGATTGATACAGGGGGTAACAGGGAATATGATATTGCTAGTCATAATGTTATTCCATTTCTTAAATCTCAAGGTGTTCCGTGCATTGATAGAGTTTATATATCTCATCACGATTATGATCACTACGGTGCTTTGGATTCGTTAAAGAAGAAATATAAAGTCAAGCGTATCATTGACTCCTATCAGGAAGAAGAGAAGAATAAGCTGATTACAATTAAAATGCTTAAAAGTGATGTGATTTATCCTTCTACCAATGAAAATTCTTTAGTCATGCTAGTAACAACAGGAGGCTATAACTATTTATTTACGGGTGATATCCCAAGTAATGTAGAAGAAGATCTTTATAAGAAATATGGAGAAATAGATATAGATGTTTTAAAAGTAGCTCATCATGGTAGTGGTTATTCTTCTTCTGTAACATTCTTTCAAATGGTACATCCACGTATTGCGATGATTGGTGTAGGAGAACATAATCTTTATGGTCATCCAGCTCGTATTGTGATTAAACGATTAGAAGAAAGAAAGATTAAAATACTGCGTACTGATCTTGATGGCAGCTTTTCTATTATCACTTATTTAGGAGAACATCTTATTTACCGTTAATCATGAATATATGGTAGAATAGGACAAAAGGATGGAAAACTATGAATATTGTATTATACGGAGAAGAAAAACTATTACTTGCACAAAGATTAGAGGATTTAAAAAAGAAATATCAATGTACAAGTGATGATATGAATTATATGGTCTATCATGCAGGTGAAACACCAATGAAGGAAATCATTGAAGATGCCTTAACACAGCCTTTCTTAACAGAATATAAGATGGTTGTCTTAAAGAATCCAATCTTTCTTACAAAAGAGAAGCCTAAAAAGAAGCTTGTCACAGATGAAGATATCAAGCTGTTTTTAGATTATATTGAACATGATAATCCGACAACAATCTTTGTTATATATCAGGATCAGCGTAATTTTGATGAAAGAAAGAAGGTAGTCAAATCATTACGTAAGCATGCAAAATGGTATGAAATGGAAAAACTGACTTTTGATCAGCTTTATAAAACTACTAGAGAAGCAATCATTCGTAGAAATGCCTCTATTGATGATGATGCACTTACTTTGTTG
This sequence comes from Catenibacterium sp. GCM10023432, assembly GCF_042651925.1. Classification (NCBI taxonomy): domain Bacteria; kingdom Bacillati; phylum Bacillota; class Erysipelotrichia; order Erysipelotrichales; family Coprobacillaceae; genus Catenibacterium; species Catenibacterium sp. GCM10023432. The sequence goes on from NZ_JBHSEB010000081.1 coordinate 31,970, forward strand.
TTAGATCGCTGTGGAAATGATCTTTTGACTATTTCTAATCAGGTAGAAAAACTATGTCTTTATACACATAATATAAAGAAGGAAGATGTTGAAAGACTTGTTCCACCACGTGTTGAAGAAGATGTATTTAAGTTGACAAATGCGCTTATGAATCATGATTTAAGAAATACGATGCGTGTTTATCAGGATTTGATTTCTCAAAACCATGAACCCTTACAGTTGATTGGGTTAATTGCGAATTCATTACGTAATCTTTATCAGGTCTCTATTATGAGTAAGAAGGGCTATCGTGATACTGATATTGCATCTGCCCTTGGACTTAATCCTCGTGCAATCTATCCAATCCGTAAAAATGCGGCACATTTTGATATTACAGAACTTATTGAAAAACTTTATGCTTTATCTGAACTTGATTATGCAATCAAGACTGGGACAGTGGATAAATATAGAGGATTAGAACTCTTCTTGATGAGGATATAATATGGAAACAAAAGCACTTTATATTCATATTCCTTTTTGTGATCATATCTGTTCTTATTGTGATTTTGCAAAGGTCTATTATCGTGAAGAGTTTGTATTACAGTATCTAGAACGTCTAAAGGAAGAACTTGATACACTTCCTCATCATCCGATGGAAACTATTTATATAGGAGGAGGCACACCAAGTGCACTTTCTTTAAATCAATTAAAGATGTTATTAAATATGATAGATCCTTTTGTGGGTGATGGAACTCTAGAATATACTATAGAAGTCAATCCTGAATCAGCAACGCTAGATAAACTAGAAACTATGCATCTTCATGGAGCTAATCGCTTAAGTGTAGGTGTACAGACATTTGATAATACATTATTAAAAAGAATTGAACGTTATCATACATCTTCTATAGCAAAAGAAGTCGTAAGAAATGCGAAGGCTATTGGCTTTAAGCATATCTCTATTGATTTGATGTATGGATTACCAGAACAGACATTAGAAGATGTGAAAGAAGATTTACAGATTGCCTTATCACTTCCTATCAATCATTTATCCTACTATTCTCTTATATTAGAAGAACATACAAGACTTTATGACAATTATGAACCACTTGATGAAGAAACTGAAGGAATATGGAGTGATTATATTGTAGAGACACTCTCTCGTGCAGGTTTTCATCGTTATGAGGTATCTAATTATGCATTAGGAAATCATGAATCTTATCATAATAAAGTCTATTGGCATTATGAGAACTATTATGGTGTCGGTATTGGTGCCACAGGTAAAATAGATGATGAACTTATTTCTCACTCACGCAGTCTCACTGATTACCTGCAGGGGAAGAATACAATATATATCGAAAAAGAAACAATCGAAGATACAATGTTTAATCATCTTATGATGTCTTTACGTCTTGAAGAAGGGTTGGACCTTGATGAATTTAAAAGAAGATACCATCATGCTATAGAAGAGGTCTATAAAGAAGCTCTCTCTAAGAATCTAGATAACCACAATCTGGTTATTGAAAATAATCATTTAAAAACAAATCATACGCTTGATCTTCTTAATTCCATCCTCCTTGATTTCTTGCCAGAGTAGTACAACGGTTTCTAGAAAATAGAAACCGTTTTTTAGCACAAACTAGCACTAAAGGCTTGACACTGCTAAAAAAGAATGTATAATGAATCTAGCACAAGAGGAAAAAGAGTGCTAAGGAGGTGCTTGAGAGTGCTATCGGCAAGACAAATGCTAATATTTAAATATATTGTCGAAGAGTTTATTGAAACAGCAGAACCTGTTGGATCTAAACTATTGATGACAAAATATGAATTACCTTATTCAAGCGCCACTATCCGAAATGAAATGAGCAAACTTGAAGAACTTGGCTTTCTAGTAAAGACGCATACATCTTCTGGTCGTGTTCCTTCTAAGAAGGGCTACTACTATTATGTAAATACTTTGCTTCAGCCAAATGTTGATGAACAGGTGAAGAATCAGGTTGCAACAATCTTTAGTGATACACATCAATCATTGAATAGTTTGATTAAAGAAAGCTGCGAAATGTTAAGCCAGTTGACTGATCTGACGGCGGTTGCTCTAGGACCTAATTCAAGTTATGAATGTCTGCAGAATATCACATTAGTTCCTATTGGAACAAGAAATGTGACAGCCATCATAGTGACGGATAAGGGACATGTAGAAAATCGAGTTTTCACTTTATCTGAGACATTGAGTTTGGATGATTTACAAGCCTGTGTATCGGTTATGAATGATACACTAGTAGGTACACCAATCAATCAGGTCGCAGATAAGTTAGAAAATGATGTCAAGCCAATCCTCAATACGAGAATCAAGGAACATGAAATCTTGTTTAATGCTTTCTTAGAAGCATTTATGAAATTTGCAAGAAACAATGTATATTTCTCTGGTAAAGATCATTTGTTATATCAGCCAGAATACAATGATGTCAATAAGTTAAGAAAACTAGTGAGTGCATTTGAAAATTCATCAAACTGGAATTTCTTAGCACCAACTGACGATGATGGTATCAAGGTATTAATTGGTGATGATTCAAATGTATCTGGACTTGATGATGTATCTGTTATTTCATCTTCTTTTGATACAGGAGGAGCTAACAAAGGAACGATTTCTGTAATCGGTCCAACGCGTATGCCTTACAAGAAAGTTGTATCGCTTGTAGAATATATTACTGAAAATATTGAAAGAATCATCAAGGAAAATGATGAGTAGAAGAGGTGAGACCATGGCAGAAGAAATGAATAAAGATGAAGCTGTTAAAGAAGCTGAAGAAGCTGTTAAAGAAACTGAAGAAGCAGTTAAAGAAGCTGAAGAAGCAGTTGAAGAAGTAAAAGAAGAGACAACTGAAGAAAAAGTGGATCCTAAAGATGAAAAAATCAAAGATTTAGAATCTCAAATCAATCAGTGGAAGACAGATTATTATAAAGTATTCGCTGATATGGAGAACTTAAAGAAAAGACTTAAAACAGAACATGCAAATCAGTTAAAGTATGCAATGCAGTCTTTTATTGAAGAGTTACTACCAGTTATTGATAACTATGAAAGATCACTAACTGTAGAACCTGAAAGCGAAGAAGGTAAGAATATTCTTAAGGGTAACAAGATGATTTTAAACCAGTTAATGAATATTCTAGGCAAGAATGGTGTAACTGTGATTGAAGCACAGGGAAAGGAATTTGATCCTAATATGCACCAGGCAGTCATGCAGGATGACAATCCTGACTTTGGTCCAAATATTGTGACTGAAGAATTACAAAAAGGTTATATGTTAAAAGATAGAGTTATTAGAGCAACTTTAGTGAAAGTGAATAAGGATTAATAGGAGGAGAACTTATTATGAGTAAAGTTATTGGTATTGATTTAGGTACAACAAATTCATGTGTCAGTGTAATGGAAAATGGTGAAGCAAAAGTAATTGCAAATCCAGAAGGAATGAGAACAACTCCATCAGTTGTCGCATTCAAGAATGGTGAAATCATTGTTGGTGAAGCTGCAAAGCGTCAGGCAGTTACAAATCCTGATACTGTAGCATCAATCAAGAGACATATGGGTACAAGCTATAAAGAACATGTCAATGGTCGTGATTATACACCAGAAGAAATTTCAGCAATGATTCTTCAGAACTTAAAAGCTACTGCTGAAAGTTATTTAGGTGAACCTGTGACTCGTGCAGTTATCACAGTTCCAGCTTACTTCAATGACTCACAGCGTCAGGCTACAAAAGATGCTGGTAAGATTGCAGGTCTTGATGTTGAACGTATCATCAACGAACCTACAGCAGCAGCTCTTGCTTATGGTGTAGACAAGACTGAACAGGAACAGAAAGTATTAGTATATGACTTAGGTGGTGGAACATTCGATGTATCTATCCTTGACTTAGCTGATGGTACTTTCGATGTATTAGCTACTGCAGGTAACAACCACTTAGGTGGTGATGACTTCGATAAGAAAGTTATGGACTACATGGTTAGTGAATTCAAGAAAGAAAACGGTGTTGATTTAAGCGCTGATAAGATGGCTATGCAGAGAGTTAAAGATGCTGCAGAAAAGGCTAAGAAAGACTTATCTGGCATGATGCAGACTCAGATTTCATTACCATATATCACAGCTGGTGCTAATGGACCACTTCATTTAGATATGACTCTTACAAGAGCAAAATTTGATGAATTAACATCTGATTTAGTTGCTGAAACTGAAACTCCAGTAAGACAGGCATTAAATGATGCTGACGTTACTCCATCAGAAATCGATCAGATCTTATTAGTTGGTGGTTCTACTCGTATTATTGCAGTACAGGAATCAGTTAAGAGATTATTAGGAAAAGAACCGAACAAGTCAGTTAACCCTGATGAAGTAGTATCTATGGGTGCTGCAATCCAGGGTGGTGTTATCACTGGTGATGTTAAAGATATCGTATTACTTGACGTTACACCATTATCACTTGGTATCGAAACAATGGGTGGTGTTATGACAGTATTAATTCCACGTAACACAACTATCCCAACTACTAAATCACAGATCTTCTCAACTGCTGCTGATAACCAGCCAGCTGTAGATATCAACGTATTACAGGGTGAACGTGCTATGGCTAAAGATAATAAGCAGTTAGGCTTATTCAAGCTTGATGGTATTGAACCAGCTCCAAGAGGCGTTCCTCAGATTGAAGTATCATTTGATATCGACGTTAACGGTATCGTAAACGTTAAAGCAAAAGATATGAAGACAAACAAAGAACAGTCTATCACTATTCAGAACTCTACAGGTTTAAGTGAAGAAGAAATCGATAGAATGGTTAAGGAAGCAGAAAGCAACAAAGCTGACGATGAAAAGAAACGTAAAGACATCGAAACTAAGAACAAAGCAGAAGCTTTGATCAACCAGATTGATAAGGCTTTAGCTGAGCAGGGTGCTAACCTTCCAGAAGATCAGAAGAAGCAGGCTACAGCTTTAAGAGATGAACTTAAGACTGCATTAGATAATAATGATATGGCTACTCTTGAATCTAAGATGAGCGAACTTGAAAATATTGCTCAGCAGATGGCTGCTGCTCAGTATCAGCAGCAGAATGCTGGTAACACAGCGAGTGCAGACACTTCATCTAACAACAATAACGATGATTTCGTTGATGCAGACTTTACTGAAAAGAACTAACAAGAAAGCCAAGGGAATCCCCCTTGGCTTATATTAAATGAGGTGTGATTTATGGCAGATAAGAGAGATTACTATGAAGTCCTTGGTGTATCCAAGGATGCTTCAAAAGATGAAATAAAACGTGCCTATCGTAAGATGGCAAAGAAATATCACCCTGATGTGAATAAGGCGCCTGATGCAGCAGAAAAGTTCAAGGAAGTCAATGAAGCCTATGAAGTTCTTTCTGATGAGAATAAGAAGGCCGCTTATGACCGTTATGGACATGCAGCATTTGAACAGGGTGGTGCAGGTGCTGGAGGATTTGGTGGCCAGGGATTTGGTGGATTTGAAGATATGGACTTTGGTGATATCTTCGGTTCATTCTTTGGCGGAGGACAGTCACGTTCTAGAAGACCTACAGGACCACAAAAAGGTGAAGACCGTTATGTTCAGATAGAAATTGATTTCATGGATGCTATCAAGGGCAAAAAGACTGAACTTAAGATTAACTATGATGAACAGTGTTCTCATTGTCATGGTACAGGTGCGAAGAATCCTAATGATGTGCATACATGTTCTAGATGTGGTGGTACAGGACGTATTAGAGTACAGCAGCGTTCGCCATTTGGTACTATCATTAATGAATCAGTCTGCCCAGACTGTCATGGTACAGGTAAGGTAGTCAAGGATAAGTGTCCACATTGTCATGGTTCAGGATATATTAATAAGAATGTCACTGTTGAATTAACTATCCCAGCTGGTATTGATTCTCATCAGCAGTTACGTGTCGCTGGTAAAGGTCAGCGTGGCGTCAATGGCGGTCCTAATGGGGATTTATATGTAGAAATCTATGTTCGTCCACATAAATACTTTGTGAGAAATGGTAATGATATTTCTATATCAGTTCCAGTTTCTGCAGTCGATGCAACTCTTGGCTGTGAAGTAGAAGTACCTACTGTTTATGGTGATGTGACTATGAAGATTCCAGCAGGAACACAAACTGGTACAGTCATGAGACTTAAGGGTAAAGGTGTCAAGAACATGCGTAGCGATACTTATGGTGATCAGTATGTTCAGGTCAATGTTTCTATTCCTAAGAAACTCAGCAAGAAAGAAAAAGATCTTTACATGAAACTTAAGGAATTAGATGAAAAAGAATCTATTTTTGATCAATTTAAAAAATCATTCAAGAGATAGGAATATTGAGTATTCCTGTCTTTTTTGTATAATAAAATAAGGAGGATAGTATGAAATATAAAACCATATTATGGGATATAGATGGCACACTTCTTAATTTTGAAATGTCTGAAAAAATCAGCATGGAAAAATGTTTGGAGAAGCATGGTGTATCTATGACAGAAGCACAATTTGAAGAATACAAAAAGATTAATAAAGAATGTTGGAAGATGATTGAAAAGGATCATTCAAGAAGAAATGAACTCATGGTGAAACGTTTTGTGGATTTTTTTGCATTACTTAATGTTTCTATTGATGGTGTTCATTTTAATAAAGATTATCAGGAAGCATTAGGGACTTATTATTGTTTGAATGAATTTGCCTTAGAAGCCATTTTGGCGCTTAAACCACATTGTAAGCAGTATGCAGCATCAAATGGTTCAAAAGTCGCTCAGTTAGGCAAATTAAAGGGTACGGGTCTTTATGATTTATTTGATGATATATTCATCTCAGAAGATGTAGGATATGAAAAACCTGATCTCACTTACTTTAATTATATTAAAGAAAAGACCCACTATGATCCTGATACCACAATTATTATTGGAGACTCACTTACAAGCGATATAAAGGGTGGAGAGAATGCAGGAATAGATACATGCTACTTTAATCCAGCACATCAAAAAAACACTTCTCAAGCTGTCACATATGAAATAGACAAACTTATAGAAGTGTTAGACATAGTAAAATAAAAGAGGCTGTTACCAGCCTCTATTATTATATCGATTAAGCGCTCTTTCTTAAAGTTCTTAACTGTCTTGCAGAAACTCTTACCTTTGTAGGCTTACCATCGATGATGACAGTAGCTTTCTGTAAGTTAACATTCCACTTTCTTCTTGTAGCGTTTAATGCATGAGAACGGTTGTTACCAGACATAGGTCCTTTACCGCTAATCTGACATTTTCTAGACATTGAATTCACCATCCTTTTACTTGTTTCACATACTCGTGTATCTTACCATCTACCTCATCAAAAATCAATCATTTTTTTTATTAATCTGTCCAAAATGTAAAAAAAGTTGAATATATGAACAAAATAAGGATTGAAAAATCTTTATTGTTTGCTATAATCCTAATTGTTTGTAATGTTTGTGTATATGATATATAATTACTATTATGAAAAAAGAATAAAAATGGAGGAATCAATATGATTAAAAAAACAACTGATCTTGGAAATATAGATATTTCAACTGACGTTATTGCTACTATTTGTGGTGGAGCTGCAACAGAATGTTATGGTGTTGTAGGTATGGCTAGCCAGAAGATGATGGATGGTTTTTATGATCTTCTAGGTAAAGATAATTATTCTAAAGGAATTGTTGTTGAAGAAGGTCAGACTGGTTCTATTATTAATCTTTATATTATTGTGGGTTACGGTGTGAAGATTTCTGAAATCGTATATGAAGTACAGAAGAAAGTTAAATATGTACTAGAAAAGACTCTAGATATTGATATTGAAGCTGTGAATGTTTATGTTCAGAGCATCCGTGTAATGGACTAGGAGGATGAAGCATGAAGGAAATTAACGGTAAAATGTTTAAACAGATGGTCTTAAGCGGGGCTATCGTATTACATAATAATCATCCTGAGGTAGATGCTTTAAACGTCTTCCCAGTACCAGATGGAGATACAGGTACTAATATGTCTCTTACATTTAATTCTGGAGCTGAACAGGTTGAAAAACTTGCTGATGATACATCTATTGGTGATATCGCTAAAACTCTTTCTAAGGGCTTATTAATGGGAGCAAGAGGGAACTCTGGTGTTATCCTTTCTCAGATTTTTAGAGGTGTAGCTAAATCACTTAAGGGAAAAGAAACAGCCAATGTTGCAGAATTATCTGATGCATTCTCTTCTGGTGCTAAAGTGGCTTATAAAGCAGTTATGCGTCCAGTAGAAGGAACAATCTTAACAGTTATCAGAGAATCTGCTGATGCAGCTGCTAAGTATGTCCAGCCAGATATGGAAATTGAAGACTGGTTCTCTTACTTTGTAAAGAGTGCTGAAAAGTCTTTAGATAATACACCTGAACTTCTTCCGGTATTAAAAGAAGTAGGTGTAGTTGACTCAGGAGGAGCTGGTTTATTATTAGTATTAACTGGTTTCATGGCTGCTCTTGCTGGTGAAGTGATTGAAAAAGTAGATAATGTTGGTGCGGCAAGTGATGTGGAAATTGTACAGGAAGAAGAAAAGCCTTATGGCTATCGTGTACAGTTCACATTAAAGATTGATGACAGAAAGATGAATGCATTCAACTTAGATGGTTTCATCAATGAGTTAAAGAATTTACCAGGTAAGAACGTAGATGTAGCACAGAAAGATAACAAGGTTATTGGTAATGTAGATACATTAAAGCCTGGTAATGCATTAAATACAGGTCTTCGTTTTGGTGAATTCACTAAGGTAACTGTAGTGAATACTGAAGTATCTGAAAAAGAAAAAGAAGAAGAAATCCCAATGGCTCCTGCTAAGGAAATGGCTCTTATTTCTGTTGCTGCAGGTGATGGTATTAAGGATATGTTCCTTGAATTAAATTGTGATCATGTTGTATCTGGTGGTCAGACAATGAACCCAGCAACTGAAGATATCGTTAAAGCAATCAAGGGTGTGAATGCAAATCATGTCATCATTCTTCCAAATAACTCTAATATCGTAATGACTGCGCAGCAGGCGGCTACAGTATTAGAAGGAGAAGTAGACGTTGTAGTATTACCTACTAAGACTATTCCTCAGGGATTATCTGCTGCCATCATGTATAATCCAGAAGCAACATTAGATGAAAATGTGGACGAAATGAAGGAAGCTATTGCGAATGTAAAGACTGGTCAGGTGACTTTCGCAATCAAGGATACTTCAATTGATGGTTTAGAAATTAAAGCAAATAACTATATGGCTTTATGTGAAAAGAAAATTGTGGCTTGCGTACCAGATAAGCTAGAAGCATTAAAGAATGTTTTAAGCAATCTTGTAGATGAAGAATCTGAAATCGTTACACTTATTTGTGGTGAAGACGTAACAGAAGAAGAACAGGAAGCAGCTGCAAGCTTCATTGAAGAAAACTATGAAGATGTAGAATGTGAAGTTCATGTTGGTAAACAGCCAGTTTACTCATTTATTGTTGGTGTAGAATAAATTCAAATCTCAAAAAGTGCCGATATAATCATCACTTTTTTAATTGATATTCAAATTTTACGCTTATTTACGCACTAATTTGGATATATTAAATAAAAAAGCCTGTTTTTTATTGGTCATCTTCAAGATTGAATTCGATTAGTTGAGCTATCTGATGTTCCTTGGATTTTAAGACATCAGCATATATATTAGCTGTTGTTTGAATATCATTATGGCCTAGATGAGAAGAGACTACTTTTATATCTACATCGTTCATAAGTAACAATGTTGCATTAGCATGTCTTAAGAAGTGAACTGTTATATATTCATAATCAGTTCCTTTTTTTATTGCGTTTAATCTCTTATTGATATTATTTCTATGTATATAATCTCCTAATGGAGTAGAGAAAACTATATCAGGATTAATATATTGTTCTTTTAAAAATTGCTTTCTTTCATTTTGTTCTTGTTGGACTATTTTAAGAATGTTAAAAACAGTGTTAGACATCCCTAATATTCGATAGCTGTTATTTGTTTTTGGTGGTCCAATAATTGAATTTTTTCCGACAAAATTAATAGTTTTGTTGATATTGATTTCTTTATTTTTAACGCTCTTTTTAAGAAAATTGTTGCTTTAGGTTATCTTATTCAGCAAAAATACCGTAACGATATTCGTA
>NZ_JBHSEB010000082.1:0-11793 GCF_042651925.1 Catenibacterium sp. GCM10023432
TAAATTATTCAAACTTGTTTTTAAGTTCGTCTTTTTTTATACGTTTTGATTGATTTTTGTTTCACACTTTTCACCTCAAATACAATTCTAACATAAGTGAGATTAGATTTGTTTTTTTTTCAAATCATGGTATGATAATAGACGCTAAAGGAGGCGAATTATAATGGATTTATTTGATAAATTTCAATTTAATGATTATGTAAAAAAGACTTTAAGCAACATACATTTCACATCACCAACACCTATCCAGGATAAGGTGATTCCCCTTGTTTATAAGAATAAAGATATTATTGGTATCTCACAGACAGGTACTGGTAAAACTCATTCATTCTTAATTCCTATTATTGATCGTATTGATACAAGTGCAGATTATGTACAGGCAGTTATTACAACTCCTACAAGAGAACTTGCACATCAGATTTATGAAAACGCAAAGGAATTCAAGAAAGAAAACCCTGATTTAAGAATCTCACTTGTAATTGGTGGTTCTGATAAGCAGAAGGCTATTAATAAGCTTTCTACACAGCCACATATCGTTATTGGTACACCAGGACGTATTAAAGACTTATCTTTAAATGAACAGGCTTTAATCATCACTACAGCTACTACATTTGTAGTGGATGAAGCCGATATGACTTTAGAATATGGTTATCTTGAAGATTTAGATGCAGTCTTATCTAAGATGAGAGAAGATTTACAGATGCTTGTATTCTCAGCAACTATTCCTGAACATTTATGGCCATTCTTAAGAAAATATATGAATGTGCCAGAATTAGTACAGATTGATGCCCATAAGAAAACAACAGACAATACAAAACATTACTTAATTCATACAAAGCATCATGACCGTTATACAGTATTAAAGAATATCATGGATATCATTGATCCATATATCTGCTTAATCTTCTGTAATAAGAGAACAGAAGCCACTAAGCTATCTGATCAGTTAAGAAGCGATGGTTATCGTGTCGGTGAAATTCATGGTGATTTAGAACCACGTGAACGTAAACAGATGATGAGACGTATCAACAATAATGAATATCAGTACATTGTGGCTACAGATATTGCGGCTAGAGGTATTGATATTGATGGTGTATCTCATGTTATTAATATGGAATTCCCAACAGAAAGAGACTTCTATATTCATCGATCTGGTAGATGTGGACGTGGTAAGTATAAGGGTGAATGTTATTCTATGTATGATTCATCTAATCAGCAGATGGTTGAATCACTTGAAAAGAAGGGTATTCACTTTGAAGTAAAAGAAATCCGTAACGGTGTATTAACGGATGCCAAGGCACGTAATAAGCGTAAGAATAGAAATGCGCCACAGTCTGAATTAGAAAAAGAAATTCAGCGTATTATTAAGAGACCTAAGAAGGTTAAACCTGTTTATAAGAAGAAGAGAAAAAGAGAAATCCAGGCTATTTACCAGAAAAAGAAAAGAGATATTATTCGTAAAGATATCCAGAAACAGAAAAAAGAACGTGCGAAATAGGCACAGAGAGAAAAACGTGAAAGGGAGAGTATGCAGTGATTATAGGTTCACATGTTTCAATGGGTGGTAAGGAAATGCTTCTAGGAAGTGTGAAAGAAGCATTAAGTTATAACGCCACTACATTCATGTTTTATACAGGTGCGCCTCAGAATACGAGACGTAAACCTGTTTCTGAATTACGTGTAGAAGAAGCTAAAGAATTAATGAACGAAAAGGGAATAGACATGGACAAGGTTGTTGTTCATGCCCCTTATATCATTAATTTAGGAAATACAATCAAGCCTGAAACAAGAGAACTTGCTGTATCATTCTTACGTCAAGAAATTGAAAGATGTGATGAAATTGGGGCTACAAGACTTGTTCTTCATCCAGGTGCTCATGTTAAAGCAGGGGACGAAGCAGGACTAGATGCGATTGTATCTGGCTTAAATGAAGCAATGAAGCCAGACCAGAAGGTACATATTGCCTTAGAAACAATGGCTGGTAAAGGCACTGAACTAGGTAGAACATTTGATCAGTTAGCTTATGTTATTGATCATTGTGATTATCCTGAATTATTAGGTTTATGCTTAGATACTTGTCATTTAAATGATGCAGGTTATGATATTTCTGATTTTGATGCAATTCTTGATGAAGTCGATGAAAAGATTGGTTTAGATAAGGTATTAGTAGTTCATGTCAATGATTCTAAGAATCCACAAGGTTCTCATAAAGATAGACATGAGAATATTGGTTTTGGGACAATCGGTTTTGATACATTAGACTCTATTGTATCTAATGAACGCTTAAAAGATGTTCCTAAGATTCTAGAAACACCTTATATTGAAAAGAATGCACCTTATAAAGAAGAGATTGAAATGCTGAAGAAGCATGAATTCAACCCAGGTTTAAAAGAAATGTTTGAATAAGCAGCTGTAATTGGCTACTTATTTTTTATGTTCAATAAGTACATAATTTGGTCGAAAAGTACGTAAATAGCTTATTTTATTAGTTTTCGATTGAAATAATTTGGACGTAAAACTTTTCGATTGAATTTACGATTGTTTTTGATGTGTATTGTTGAATAATTCAGCTATATTATTACCCTGTCATGTAACGAGCGAGTTATTAATTTTGACGAAAATCCAACAAGGAGGGTGTTTTAAAATTTACGATTGAAAATATTGCGGACGAAAAAGCTTTCGATTGAATCTTCGATTGTTTTTACGCGTATTTTTGCTTGAATAAGCTCTATGTATGTATCTAATGAGTATTTTGTGTCATAAAAAACACTGTTCTATAGTTTATAATTTTAATCTTATTATAAAGTATGAACGAAAATGGAATGGATTGAAATTACGTTCATTTTAATTGCATTTGTGAGATACTGAATGTATTCCGAGATTGATATTCGTATAATTAAGTGTATTATTCACTCGGAAATCATACAAAAAGGGTGTTTTTTCTGATTTACGATTGAAATAATTTGGACGAAAAAGTTTTCAATTGAATTTACGCTCATTTTTAATTATACTTAAAGTAGTAGAATAGGAAAGGAGATAGTAATATGCGTGAAACAAGAAATCTAGAGTTTAAAGAAACAATCACAAGTACTTTCTTGAAAACAGTTAGTGCTTTTTCAAACTATTATGGTGGAACAATCTTGTTTGGAGTTGACGATGATGGCAATATTAAAGGGTTGTCAGATATAATCAAGGCGTGTTTAGATATTGAAAACAAAATTAATGATACTATTTCTCCACAACCAGATTATGTACTTGAACCAAATGAAGTAAACAAGACTATAAAACTTATTGTGAAAAGTGGATTACAGAAACCATACTTATATAAATCAAAAGCATATAAGCGTAATGATTCTGCAACTATAGAAGTAGATACATTAGAGTTTTCAAGGCTTGTATTGGAAGGGAAAAATATTAGTTTTGAAGAACTACCATACAAGGATCAGAATCTTACTTTTCATTTCCTTGAAGAACAATTAGAAAAAACTATTCAAATCAGTTCGTTTAATCTTGATACATTAAAAACTCTTAACCTCTATGACAATAATAATGGATATAATAACGCGGCTGGTTTACTAGCGGATACTAATGATTTTCCTGGAGTTGATATTATAAAATTTGGAGAAAATATCAGTATTATTCAGAAAAGAATTACATTTGATCATATGTCTATTTTAGAAGTCTATAAGAAATCGCTTGAGGTATTTAGAGATTATTATAGATATGAAGTGATAGAAGGATCTGAAAGAAGGAATGTCGAAAAAATACCGGAAGCAGCTTTTAGAGAAGCTATTGCGAATGGACTTATTCATAGGATGTGGGATGTGAATTCTCATATTAGAATATCTATGTTTGATAATCATATCGATATAGTATCTCCAGGTGGATTGCCTTCAGGAATTTCTGAAGAAGAGTATTTGAATGGTAAAACATCTGTTTTAAGAAATAGAAATCTTGCGAATGTATTCTATCGATTAGGATTTGTAGAAATATTTGGAACAGGTATTACACGAATCAAACAATTGTATGAAAGTAGTTTTGTGAAACCTCGTTTTGAAGTATCAGAAAATACTATAAAGATTGAATTGCCTGTTTTTGAAGATATTTCTGATTTAACAGATGATGAGCATCTTGTTTTAAAAGCGTTAAGTAAAACAGTCCTAAAATCTATTAGTGAAATAGTACCAAGTACACCTTTTGGTAAATCAAAAGTCTCTTCTCTATTAAAAATACTAGAGAAAAAGGGAGTTGTACTGATTCAAGGAAAAGGTAGATCTACAAAATATGTAATGAAATAGAAAATCTAACGTAACGTAAAAAAGCGAGTTTATGAATTACTCGCTTTTTTCTTCAACCATCTTTAGAATTTCATCTTTAAGTGTCTGAACCATATCTTCCTGTTTAACACGTTTTACAATCTCTCCATGCTTAATAAGAAGACCTTCACCAACACCACCTGCAATACCAATATCTGCATGACGTGCTTCACCTGGACCATTTACTGCACAACCCATAATTGCGACTGTAATATCGAGATGAATATCCTTTAAGAAATCTTCCATCTCTTTAGCGATAGGAATCAAATCATACTGAATACGACCGCAAGTAGGACATGATACAAGAGTAGGGACACCCTTTAATAAACCTAATTCTTTTAATAGAATCTTAGCAACCTTAATTTCTTCTACAGGATCATCACTTAAAGACACTCTAATAGTATTTCCAATACCTTCATATAATAATGTACCAATACCTAAAGAAGACTTAATAGTGCCTCCTAAGGCTGTGCCTGCTTCAGTGACACCTACATGTAAAGGGTAAGGGAATGTTTTAGACGCTAATTCATATGCTTTAATGGTCAACATTGTATTAGAAGACTTTAATGAAATAACGATATCATGGAAATCTAGATCCTCTAGAATCTTTACATGCTTCATTGCGGATTCAACCATACCTTCAGGTGTAGGTTCTCCATATTTCTCTAGAATATCTTTTTCTAAAGAACCACCATTAACCCCAATTCTAATAGGGATATGCTTCTCTTTACATGCATCTACAACTGCTTTTACCTTTTCGATAGAACCAATATTACCAGGATTAATACGTACCTTATCAATACCAGATTCTATGGCGATAAGAGCGAGCTTATAATCAAAATGAATATCAGCCACTAAAGGAATATGAATCCCTTTCTTGATCTCTTTAATTGCATAAGCATCTTCTTTATTAAATACAGCTACTCTTACAAGTTCACAACCTGCCTGTTGTAATGCATTGATCTGTTTAATAGTTGCTTCTACATCCTTAGTCTTTGTATTACACATAGACTGAATCACTACATGATTATTACCACCGATAGTTAAATTGCCTACCTGTACACTTCTTGTTTCTTCTCTTAACATATTTCTATACCTCGCACTTTATATTTTAAGAAACTTATAATACAAATGCAAGGCATAAGAAAACATCCAGCAAAATGCTGGATGTTTATGTTTCATATAGAAAACTCTATCAATTATCCGATTGAGTTAATTTTCTTCTGAAGTCTTGCTTTCTGTCTGCTAGCATAGTTCTTGTGATGGATATGCTTAGTTACAGATGCATCTAACTGTCTTGTGCAATCGCTAAATTCCTTAGCAGCAACTTCTTTGTCACCAGCTTCTACAGCGTTTAATACTTTCTTGATTGAAGTCTTTAAAGCGCTCTTTACTGCGTTGTTTGCTAATCTTTTTTCATTATCGTTTTTATAACGTTTAATCTGCTGTTTCATGTTTGCCATAATAATCTCACCTCGTTCTATAGTTTGCTGAACTATAATACCAAAAATGCTAGATGATTGCAATAGTTTTTTTGGTTTTTCCTGTGTGGTAGCACTTAATAAATGAGTATGTTATAATAAAAAGACAATACAGGAGGAATTTTATGAGTAAAAAAATTGTTTTTATGGGAACTGCATCTTTTTCATTAAAAGTACTGCAGATGTTACTAGAAAATAAATATGATGTTGTGGGTGTTGTCACTCAGCCAGATCGTTATGTAGGAAGAAAGAAAGTACTCACTATGAGTGATGTGAAACAGGAAGCATTAAAACATGATATTCCTGTATTACAGCCAGAACGTATTAGAAATGATTATCAGGCAGTCTTAGATCTAAAGCCTGATTTAATTATTACAGCAGCTTATGGACAGATTGTCCCAACTGCTGTATTAGAAGCACCACGTCTAGGATGTGTGAATGTGCATGCTTCTTTATTACCACTTTATCGTGGTGGGGCACCAGTGCATCGTGCTATTATTGATGGTCGCACAGAAACAGGTGTGACTATTATGTATATGGCAGAAAAGATGGATGCAGGTGATATTATCTCTCAAAGATCCACACCAATTACAGATGATGATAACTTAGAAATTGTATATGATCGTTTAACTGATATTGGTGCTGAATTATTAAAGGATACATTACCATCTATCTTTGATGAAACAAATGATAGAATTCCACAGAATCCTGATGAAGTTGTTTATGCACCTATTATTAAGAGAGAAGATGAAAGACTTGACTGGAATAAGACAGCAAGAGAAATCTTTAATCACGTAAGAGGCTTATATCCTCATCCAGGTACATTTACAACTTATAATGGACAGATTGTAAAAATATATAAGGGTGAAATTCATAACTGCCCTAATGCCAAGGAACACCATAAAGATGAAAAGAATGGCACTATCGTTAAGATCTTTAAAGATGCAATTGGGGTAAAGGTAGAAGATGGTGTATTCGTGATTACAGAGATACAGCTTTCTGGTAAGAAACGTATGTCTGTAAAGGATTATTTAAATGGGAAGAATATATTCGAGGTAGGAACTCAGTTTGAGTAGGTGACATTTATGAGAATGGTAGATCTTATTGAAAAGAAAAAAGATAATGTAGTATTAACTGATGAAGAAATTCATGAATTAATCCAGGGATATACGAAAGGTGATATTCCTGATTATCAGATGAGTGCTTTCTTGATGGCTGTTGTCTTTAATGGATTAACAGATCACGAAACAGCCCAGCTGACTTTAGAAATGATGCATAGTGGTGATGTGATTGATTTAAGTGGTATTCATGGCATTAAAGTAGATAAGCATTCTACTGGTGGTGTTGGTGATAAGACATCTTTAGTATTAGGTCCAATGGTAGCTGCATGTGGTGTACCAGTCGCTAAGATGAGTGGTAGAGGACTTGGACATACAGGTGGGACTCTAGATAAGATGGAGTCTATTCCAGGACTTAATATTTATGTCAATGAAGAAGATTTTATTAAACAGGTGAATGACATTCATTTAGCTATTATTGGTCAGACAGCGTCTCTTGATCCTGCTGATAAGAAGATGTATGCATTAAGAGATGTCACTGGTACTGTTCAATCTATTCCTTTGATTGCTTCTTCTATTATGAGCAAGAAGTTAGCTGCAGGCAGTGATGCGATTTTACTTGATGTAAAATATGGTGATGGTGCTTTTATGAAGAACTTAGAGGATGCGAAGAAGCTTGCTCGTACAATGATCACAATTGGTCAGCATCTTCATAAAGATACAAGAGCCACTATTTCTAATATGTCCCAGCCTTTGGGCTATGCAATTGGTAATTCATTAGAAGTGAAAGAAGCGATTGCAACACTTAATGGCAATGGTCCTGAAGATTTATTAGAATTATGTTTAACTGCAGGAAGTACAATGCTGATGATGGCACAAAAAGCAGAAACAGTGACTGAAGCAAGAAAGATGCTAGAAGACGCCGTTTCTTCTAAGAAAGCATTACATACCTTAGAAGCAATGGTAAAAGCACAAGGTGGAGACAGCGATTATATTCTTTATCCTGAAAAGTTTACAGTAGCTGAACATATATTTGATGTTTATGCACCTGAAGCAGGATATATTGAAGATTTAGAGGCATTAACTCTTGGACTAGTATCAATGCGTCTAGGTGGCGGTAGAGAAACAGTCACAGATGAAATTGATCATAGCGTTGGTTTAATTCTACATAAGAAGATTGGTGATTATGTAGAACAGGGAGAACCATTAGTGACTGTTCATGATAATGGTAAATGGACACAAGAAAGAAAAGAAGAATTATTAAGTGCATTCCATTTTAGTAAAGAAAAGGTAGAAAAACCTATATTGATTGATGAGATTATGGAGTAGTATATGAGTAAATTTTTATTTTTTGATATTGATGGTACATTAGTAGGAAAATCAAGACATATAACAGAAAAAACTAAAGAAGCGATTCAAGCAGCAAAGAATGCGGGCAATAAAGTATTCTTATGTACAGGTAGAGCACCTACTTCTATTGTAGGTGATGTTAAAGCATTACCAATAGATGGTATTGTGGCAAGTGCAGGAGGATTTGTCCAGGTAGATGGGAAGTATATCTTTAAGAACTATATGGATCAATATACTCTTTCAGAAATGATGACACTCTTTGTGAATCATGGTATCTTATTCTGTCTAGAAACTGAGCATGCTATATATCAGACACCAGGTGTGAATGAATTCTTTGACAAGAGACACAATAAGGAATTTGGGGATAATGTAGAATTACAGAGATTCTTTGAATTAAAACGTCAAGAAGAAAATCGTATTCCTGTCTCTCAGTTTGATTTAGAAAAGACAGGTGTCACTAAGATTGGTTTTATTGCTCCTGATCCAATCGCTTTTTATGATTGTGTAAAGTATATTGCACCAATGTTTAATATTGTGACGTTTTCTAAATATGAAGATGATTTCATTAATGGTGAAATCATCTTAAAGAACTGCACAAAGGCAGATGGTGTGAGACGTGTTGTGGATTATTATCATGGAGATATGAAGGATACAATCGGTTTTGGAGATTCTATGAATGATTTCCAGATGATTGATACATGTGAAATTGGTGTCGTTGCAGAGAATGCGCCAGATAAATTAAAAGCCATTGGAACATGCTTTTTCAAGGATCCAGATGCTGATGGTTTAGCAGATGCAATTTATGAATTAAAATTAGATCAGTAGGAGATGATTGTATGCAGTATGAAATTAAAGGAAAACCACTTCCTGTCGCAATACTTCATCTAGATCAAGGTGAATCTATTTTGACAGATAGTGGCGCAATGGTATGGATGAAACCAGCCTTAACTATGGATACTGTATCAGGTGGTATGAAATCTTTATTTGGCCGTGCTTTTTCAGGAGAAACACTTTTCTTGAATAAATATACAGCGACACAGCCTAGTATGATTGCCTTAGGATCTTCTTTTCCTGGTGACATACTTGTGTATGATGTGAGCCAGGGAGATATTATTGTTCAGAAGTCTTCTTATCTTGCAAGTGAAGAAACAGTAAAAAGAGAACTCTCTTTTTCTAAAAAAGGTACAATAGGATTTTTTGGTGGAGAAGGGTTCATCATGAATAGATATTTTGGCTCAGGTTTACTATTTATTGAGATAGATGGTACAGCAATAGAATATGACTTAAATCCTGGTGAAGAGATGGTTGTGAATACAGGTAACCTTGTGGCAATGAGTTCATCTTGTCATATTGATGTTGTTTCTGTAAAAGGTATAAAGAATAAGTTCCTAGGAGGAGAAGGATTCTTTAACACGGTAGTCAAGGGACCAGGTCATGTCATTGTACAGACAATGCCGATTTCTACATTGGCTGAAAGCTTATCGGGTTTTATGCCTCAAAATGACTAAAAGAGGCTGTAACGGGTAAATAACTCATTATAGTTTCATAAACAGAAAAAGGCGGACCGAAGTCCGCCTTTTATGGTACATTAATTCTACCATGAAAACATACCAACAAGATTTTACGACATATCAGACATATGCGCTACTAGATTTTAATATTTCTTTTGAATTCTTTTGAAAAAGATATACCTGCCGCTTCTGCAGTTCCTTTAGATATAAAGAATAAGATCATCTCTCTTTATATTAATGATTTCTCTGACGCAAACTTCATTCATTTCTGTGAGATTGTGTAAAGTGACTTTGGTGTAAAGATAAGTGATACAACACTCAACAGCTGGATGAGAGCTGAGGATGTGCTTTCTCCAAAAGCCAGAAAAAACCAAAGAAAGCCTTGAATAAAAAACTTAAAGGTAGAATGAAAGACACTGCATCTGAAAAGGTGAAGAATGAGATAAAGGAATCAATATACTCGATGAACAGGATGCACATCCAAGACGTCCTAGATCAAAATATGCAGGTGAAATGATGCAGACGGAAAGGTTGTAGGAGCCTATTTTGACCGTCAGGAAATACTTAAGGGATATTATGAAGTGCTTTATCAGGTTCTTATTAATTACGGCATACCTGCTCTGTTCTATACAGATAGACGTACTGTCTTTGAATATAAAAGAAAAGACAAATCTTCAGATGCTGAGGATACATTCACTCAGTTCTCTTATGCCTGTCATAATCTGGGAATTGAAATAAAAACTATGAGCGTACCCCAAGCAAAAGGAAGAGTCGAAAGACTCAACCAGACGCTCCAGTCACGATTACCAGTCGAACTAAGGCACGCTCATATCACCAACATAGAGGACGCAAGTGTATTTTTAAACTCCTACATAAAAAAATACAATAATCAGTTCGCTCTACGCCTTAATAGTACCAATCGGTATATGAGAAGCAACCATCTATGGAGAAAATCAATCGTACTCTTGCAATACTTTCAACTAGAACCATTGATAGTGGCCACTGCATTAGATTCAACAATAAATACTATTTTCCAGTAACTGAAAATGGTGACAGAAGATATTTCGCAGGAAAGACTGACTGCATGGTCATAGAGACATTTGATGGACAGCTTCTGGCTAATATCGCTGATAATCTTTATCTGATGGAAGAAGTAGCTGAACACGTACTAGTATCAAAGGAATTTGATGCTCCTAAGGAAGCACCTAAAAAAGAAAAAGTATATTCTTCCAATGGCTCATTCATGGAGAAAAGTTAGCTTTGCGAATTATGCTGCAAAACAAAAGCACCATTGTGGTGCTAATGTTTGATTATTTTTGAGACATTATCAATTTCGGTTGATAGCTATTAAATAGATTTATAAAATAAGGATGAAAAGAGGGATGATATGAAAAAATATTTATATTATTTATTAGGAATGAATATATTAGTTTTAGGGATTACATGTAATACATTATCTAATTTAGGAGTAGGGGCTTTTAGTACACTTCCTTATGCAGTAAGTTTTTTAACATTTCTAACAATTGGGCAAGCAAATATTGTTTTTTATTTAATCTTCGTTTGTATTCAAATGATTCTTGAAAGAAAAATTAGTATTAAATTTATTTTAGAAATTCCGTTTTCTTTTATCTTTGGTTTTTTAGTTGATTTATATCAATACATAATACCTACAATCAATTTGAATCTTTATACACAAATACTTGTGTTGTTAATAGGAAATACATGTTGTGCGATTGGAGTTTATTTAATGATTAAAGGAGATTTAATTATGACACCTGTAGATGGTATGGTATTAAGTATTTCAGAAGTTTTCCATAAACCTTATTCTCTCTGTAAGAATATATTTGATATCAGTATGATTCTAGCAACAATAATTATCTGTCTTGTTTGCCATAGTTCTATTTATGGTATTGGGATAGGAACTGTTTTTTCAGCTTTTTATATAGGACGTGTAATAAGTGTTTTAGAAAATTTTCAATTTAAGACATATAAAAAATGATAATAAAAAACGCTCTTTTTAAGAAAATTGTTGCTTTAGGTTATCTTATTCAGCAAAAATACCGTAACGATATTCGTA
>NZ_JBHSEB010000083.1:0-20253 GCF_042651925.1 Catenibacterium sp. GCM10023432
CTGTCTCAGCCCGTCTCCCGGACTGCCTGTCTATAATACCTAAAATACTGACACTTGTAAAGTGTTTTTTGAATATTTTTTGATTTTTTTGTTGTATATTGCATTTTAAGCCCTTATACGCTTCATAAAATCAATTAAATTTATTTTTATTCTGATTTCCAAACGGCTTTTATATACCCTCGAACGTACGATATAGATAATTCAAGTATTAACGGTATTCATCCCCCCATCTATATTCTATATCGAAGTGGGTGTTTCTGCCGTTTCTTAAGAAAAAAAGCATCCCATTGAAGGGATGCTGTATTGGTATTTATGAAATTAAGCTAATTTCTTATAAACATCAATAAATTCCTGAGCTAAATCAATAACTACTAATGCACACATTAAGTGATCCTGTGCATGTACCATTAATAAGTTAAGTGGAGTTTTTTCTCCTCTGATTTCAGCCTGAATTAATTCAGTCTGAGCATGATGAGCTTCGTTAACTGTTTCTTTAGCAGTCTGAATTGATTCGTCTGCCTTTTCGATATCTCCTGCTTTTGCATACTGAATAGCTTCAATTGCTGAGCTTCTTGCGCTACCAGCATTAACGATTAAGTTAATGACTGTCTGTTCCTGTTCGTCCATTTTAATTCTCCTTTAACAACAATTCCAGATTTCCTCTGTGCTTCTATTATATCAATTCTTGTAAGCAATTTCAATACCATTTCATAATATAATAGAATTAGTCCACTTCATAATATAACAAAATTAGTCTGAAATATAATTAAAGTGCTTACAAGCGGCTGTAATTCCTTCTTCTTCAATATTCGTTGTAATATACTTTGCGACTGATTTAAGTTCTGGTACTGCATTTCCCATCGCAATGCCTAATCCTGTTTCCTCGATCATTTCGATATCATTACGTCCATCACCAAAAGCGATTGTATCATTGATATCTCTCCCTAATACCTTTATAAATTCCTTAATTCCTACTGCTTTTGATGATCCCTTTAAGGTTAAATCAAAAGAGCGATCACTTTGATGTCTCTGAACATCAAAATAAGGACTTAAAGCTTCTACCATGACTGGAATATCATCTTTTGAATTAACGACAATCATTCCGATATAAGTTTCTATATTCTTATAATCAAACGAATCAATGATAGTTTCTTCTTTCATACCCCAGTTATTCGCAAATGCCTGATGAACAGGATCTTTTGAATCTCTCACATAAATATAATCATTACCTTCAAAATAATAATTGAAATGGTATTTTTCACAAAGATCCATAGTTGCTTTAATCGCTTCTGCAGGAACTACATTCTTATAAACACATTTACCTTTATACTCTACATAAGCACCATTACATGTTACATAACCAGAAAATGGGTATTTCATAACACCATCTACTATAAAACACTTACATCTACCTGTTGATAAGAACACATCATGTCCAGCCTCCTTTAATTTATCTAAAGTGCGGAATGTTTCAGGTGTGATTTCATAAATATCCTGATTACAATCTATTAATGTACCATCTATATCAAAAAAGAATAATTTACTCATCATATAATCTCCTATTCTAGTAAGTACTTCCATTATATCAAATGGATATAAAAATGAAACCAATTAAGAAAAGTCTCACAAAATCCTTATAGAGCATAAAAAAAGATGGGTATTTCTACCCATCTCATTAACATTCTCCATCAAATACTTCTGGAAGGAATACTTTATGTGTTTTACTTCTACGTCTTACAAATAAGTAAGTTAAGATAACAGATACAACAAGTAAACCAACAAAGAATAAGATTTCTGTTACAGGAACTGCAGTAGCGTTGGCAATCACTGATCTAAATCCATTAACACTATATGTAAATGGAACGAATGGATGTAATACTTTATACCAATGTGGTGCAGTTTCAAGTGGATAAGTACCAGCTGAAGCACCAAGGTTGAATACCATGAAGATCAATGCAATGAATTCACCAATACGGCCAAACGCGATTGCAAGGAATGCGATGAATGCCATAAAGGCAAGTGATAATAAGAGCATAAATGTGAGACATAATCCTGGTCTTGCAGGAGTAAATCCGCAGAATCCTTTTAAACTGAAGTATAAGATTAATGCCTGTACAATTGATAATGGAACCATAACTGTTGCTTTCGCAAGTAAGAACTTAACTGGGCTATCAGTTGTAGTCATACCTTTACCAAATGGATACATTAAACTTAATGCCATACATGCAACATATAATGCAACACTCATCATATAAGGAGCCATCGCATGTCCGTTATTTGGCATATTTGTTAATTCTTTCTTTTCTGTATCTACTGGAGAAGACATCTGTCTGTATGTCTTGTTAGTAGATTTGATATTACTCTTCTTAGAAGCATCTTTTAAGCTGCTTGTAAGTGTATTAGTTCCGTCACCGATAGTAGTTAATCCTTCGCCTAATGTTGCAGAACCTGCTGCCAACTGGTTAGATCCAGAACTGATCTTTAATGCGCCTTCAGCTAACTGTGAAGCACCACTATTTAATGTGGCATTGTTTGAAGCAAGTGTGCCTAAACCATTATTAACCTGTTTAACACCACCTGTGTAAGTCTTTAAACCACTCTGTAATGTGTTTAAGCCATTATCAATTTGACTTACTGCACCAACCATACCAACGGAAGTAGAAGTACCCTTCATACTAGCCTGTACAGTCTTTAGGTTAGTTACTAATGAACCAACTGCTGTGTTATTGGCAGTTGCTAACTGCTGTGAACTTGCTAATAACTGCTGAGTTTTAGCATTGGCTGCAGTCTGATTCTTTAATACAGCTGCATTACCATTTAACAATGTAGATAACTGTTTTAAATCATCTGTATTGATACTAGATGATAACTGAGATGCAACCTGCTGTAATGTAGCAGCCTGAGTTGCATGACTTGTAGCCTTCAATATTAATTCTTGAGCGGCCTGTGGCTGGGTTGCCTGTAATTGTTCAGCCTGTTTCTTTTCCGCTGCAGCTAACTGATTTAACTGAGCCGCATTGTTATTCATTGTTGAGATAGTAGTAGATAGTGTAGAAATCATACCGTCAACTTTCTTAGCTGCCTGGGCATCATTTTCTACTAAGTTATTACTATCAATAGCACCCTGGATCTGAGTTAATGCTGCAGATAACTGTTTAGAACTTTCTGCTATCTGTTTATTGCTAGAAGTTAAAGTATTTAACTGACCAGCACTTGCATTAATTCCATCACCTAACTGCTTTTCAGCTGCCTGAACAGCGCTTAATAATTGTGAACTACCAGCTTTTAACTGAGCAGCACCATTGTTTAAAGTGGCACTGTTGTTATCTAACTGCTGTGCACCAGCTTTCGCTGTAGAGACACCTTTAGTATAAGCACTTAATCCCTTCACTAAAGAATCAGCACCATCATTGAATACTAATGCACTTGAAGCAAGTGTATTCAAATTTTCTGTAATAGTTGCATTACCATCTTTCGCCGTATTGACACCATCACTTAATTTCTGTGATCCATCTGCGGCTGTTTTAAATCCTTTGCTTAATGTTTTTACATTCTTGAATAAGATCTTAGAGTAAGTCTTAGTCACTGTTGATGAAATTTCAGTTTTTACTTTAGCCATTGCTGAATCATCCATCTTAGTTGCAATGTAGTTTGTCTGTGGATTTGTTGTATATGTGAGCATCATTGTCTGTGGATCATCATCCAATAATGTCGTCGCATTTTTAGAGAAGTTTTCAGGAATAGTAATTACCATGTAATACTTTCCATCTTTTAAACCTTTCTGTGCTTTACTAGAAGAAACAATATTGAAATCCATTGAATCATTCTTCGCAAGTTTATCACTTAACTGTTTACCAATATCCATAGTAGAATCATTATATTCAACTTCTTTATCGTTATTAACAACGGCTACTGGAAGCTGATCTGTTTTACCATATGGATCCCACATAGAACCTAAGAAAACACAAGCATAAATCATTGGAATGATCATAATTGCACAAAGTACGATTTTAAGCCAAGTACTTTTCGCAATGTTTTTCCATTCTGCTTTAATCATATTATCCTTTCCTTTCTGTCATCTACCTAATGACTAGTAGTCATTTTAGTTGACCGTTAGTCATTTATCAATTTACAAATGAAGTGATTTGATAAAAAAGCACAATGTAAGCGCATATCATTTCTAATAAAATAATAAAAAAAAAAGACTGCTGACATAAGTCAACAGTCTAATGAACTAAAATTATTCAATGATTTCAGTTACGTTACCAGCACCTACAGTACGTCCACCTTCACGGATAGAGAACTTAGTACCGTTTTCGATAGCGATTGGGTGAATTAATTCTACAGTGAATTCTACGTTATCGCCTGGCATAACCATTTCAGTTCCTTCTGGTAATTCGATAACACCAGTGATATCAGTAGTTCTGAAATAGAACTGTGGTCTATAGTTACCGAAGAATGGAGTATGACGTCCACCTTCATCCTTAGTTAATACATAAACATGAGCGTTGAATTTCTTATGTGGATGTACTGAACCAGGTTTAGCTAATACCTGACCTCTTTCAATCTGGTCTCTGTTGATACCTCTTAAAAGAACACCAATGTTATCACCAGCTAAAGCGTAGTCAAGTAACTTTCTGAACATTTCGATACCTGTAGCAACAGTCTTCTGAGTTTCATGGATACCAATGATTTCAAGTTCATCGTTAAGGTTTAACTGACCACGTTCAACTCTACCAGTAGCAACTGTTCCACGACCAGTGATTGTGAATACGTCTTCAACTGGCATTAAGAATGGCTTATCAGTTTCACGAGCTGGATCTGGGATATAAGAATCCATAGTATCTAATAATTCATGGATTGCAGGAGTCCACTGTGGATCACCTTCAAGAGCCTTTAATGCAGAACCACGGATGATTGGAGTGTCATCTCCTGGATAGTCGTACTCAGATAATAAATCACGAACTTCCATTTCTACTAAGTCGATTAATTCTTCGTCATCAACCATATCGCACTTATTTAAGAATACGATGATGTATGGAACACCAACCTGACGAGATAATAAGATATGTTCTCTTGTCTGTGGCATAGGTCCATCAGTTGCAGCTACTACTAAGATAGCACCATCCATCTGAGCAGCACCAGTGATCATGTTCTTGATGTAGTCAGCATGGCCTGGACAGTCAACGTGTGCATAGTGACGATGAGTAGTTTCATATTCAACGTGTGCAGTGTTGATTGTGATACCACGTTCTTTTTCTTCTGGAGCAGCATCGATTGCAGCATAGTCCATAGCTTTAGCCTGACCTTCACTAGCTAATACAGTAGTGATAGCAGCTGTTAAAGTAGTTTTACCATGGTCAACGTGACCGATAGTACCAATATTTACGTGAGTTTTCTCACGGTTAAATTTTTCCTTAGCCATTTAAGGTTATCCTCCTATATAATTCTAAAATTTTACATAACTATTTTAATAGATTTTATTGATAATTGCAATAAAAATCATAGTTATTCTTATTTTCCGCCGTTCTTTTTAATGATTTCTTCCTTGATTGATTTAGGAACAGGTTCATAACGGTCGAACTGCATTGTATAGTTACCACGACCCTGTGTGAATGATCTTAAGTCTGTTGCATAACCGAACATTTCAGCTAGAGGTACAGAAGCTTCAACCATTACAGCGTTACCTCTTTCTTCCTGACCATCGATCATACCACGTCTAGATGAAATATCACCCATAACGCTTCCTAAGTATTCAGAAGGTGCAGTTACTTCTACCTTCATGATTGGTTCAAGGATTACTGGAGCACACTTCTTACCAGCAGCTTTTAATGCCATAGAAGCAGCTACCTTATATGCCATTTCTGATGAATCGACATCATGGTAAGAACCATCGAATAATGTAGCCTTGACGTCAAGTACTGGGTAACCAGCGATCATACCAGTTTCTAAAGCGTCTTCAAGACCAACTTTTACAGAACCGATATATTCTCTTGGAACTGATCCACCAACAACAGCGTCAACGAATTCAAATCCTTTACCTTCATTTGGTTCGAACTTGATCCAAACGTGACCGTACTGACCACGACCACCAGACTGTTTAATGTATTTACCTTCACATTCAGCAGCCTGAGTAATAGTTTCTCTATAAGCAACCTGAGGAGCACCAACGTTTGCTTCTACATGGAATTCTCTCTTTAATCTGTCAACGATGACATCAAGGTGTAATTCACCCATACCAGCGATGATAGTATCACCAGTTTCAGGGTTTGTAGATGTTCTGAATGTTGGGTCTTCTTCAGCTAATTTAACTAATGCTTCACCAAGTTTGTTCTGGTCAGCTTTTGTCTTAGGTTCAATTGCTAATTCGATAACTGGTTCTGGGAATTCCATCTTTTCAAGGATAACGAAATCGTTTTCCGCACAAAGAGTATCACCAGTTGTAGTGTTCTTGAAACCTACTGCAGCAGCGATATCACCGGCATAAACTTCTTCAATTTCTTTACGTGTATTAGCATGCATTAATAAGATACGACCAAGTCTTTCCTTCTTATCTTTTGTTGAGTTCAATACATATGAACCAGCAGTTGCAGTACCAGAGTATACACGGAAGAAAGTTAACTTACCTACGAATGGGTCAGTCATAACTTTGAATGCTAAAGCTGAGAATGGTTCTTCATCAGATGCATGACGTTCAACTTCGTTACCATCAGCATCAACACCCTTGATTGCAGGGATGTCAGTTGGAGCTGGTAAATAGTCAACTACAGCATCAAGCATTGGCTGTACACCCTTATCTTTGTAAGCAGAACCACAAAGAACTGGGAATAATTCTACAGCGATTGTACCCTTACGGATAGCAGCTTTAACATCTTCGATTGCAGGTTCTTCACCTTCAAGAATCTGCATCATTAAATCATCATCAAATGAAGCAGCAGCTTCTAATAAATTCTGATGATATTCTTCAGCCTGATCAACATATTCAGCTGGGATTTCTTTTTCGACTACATCGATACCTTCAACACCATCAAAATAGATAGCTTTCATCTTTAATAAGTCGATAACACCTTCGAATGTATCTTCAGCACCGATAGGTAACTGTAATGCAACGGCATTAGCACCTAATCTTGAATTTAATGAGTTAAGTGACATGATGAAATCAGCACCAGTAGCGTCCATCTTGTTTGAGAAAACAATTCTTGGTACGCCATAAGTAGTAGCCTGTCTCCAAACTGTTTCAGTCTGAGGTTCTACACCTGCTTTAGAGTCAAGTACTGTAACGGCACCATCAAGTACACGTAATGAACGTTCAACTTCTACAGTGAAGTCTACGTGGCCTGGTGTATCGATGATGTTAATACGATATCCTTTCCAGTGAGCTGTAGTAGCAGCAGAAGTGATAGTGATACCACGTTCTTTTTCCTGTACCATCCAGTCCATCTGAGATCCACCGTCATGAGTTTCACCAATTTTATGGATTTTACCTGTATAGTAAAGAACACGTTCAGTAGTAGTAGTTTTACCAGCATCGATGTGAGCCATGATACCGATATTACGTGTTTTTTCTAATGGAAATTCACGAGCCATAATTTTCTCCTTTCAAATACATTTTCTTTTAATTTATATGTAATAAAGATATTACCAACGGAAATGTGCGAAAGCTTTGTTAGCTTCTGCCATTTTATGAGTATCTTCTTTCTTCTTAACAGCAGCACCTGTACCGTTAGAAGCATCGATAATTTCGTTAGCTAAACGATCAACCATTGTATTTTCGTTTCTCAAACGAGAATAGTTAGTTAACCATCTTAAACCTAAAGTCATTCTTCTTTCAGGTGTTACTTCAACTGGTACCTGGTAGTTAGCACCACCAACACGTCTTACCTTTAATTCAAGTACTGGCATGATGTTGTTGATAGCTGCGTCGAATACTTCCATAGCTGGCTTTCCAGTCTTTTCTTCAACTTTTTTGAATGCTTCATATAAGATGTTCTGAGCAACACCTTTTTTACCATCTAACATGATGTTGTTAATAAGCTTAGTGATTGTTTTACTATTGTAAATTGGATCAGGTAAAACATCTCTTTTAGCAATACGTCCTTTTCTAGACATCGGCAAATTCTCCTCTCTCTATTTTATTAATTTAACAATTTATTTCTTAGGCTTTTTAGCTCCGTATAATGAGCGGCTCTGCATACGATCTTTAACACCAGCACAGTCCATAGTACCACGGATAATATGGTAACGAACCCCTGGTAAGTCCTTAACACGACCACCACGAATTAATACAACAGAGTGTTCCTGTAGGTTATGACCGATACCAGGAATGTAAGCTGTAACTTCTAATCCATTTGATAATCTAACACGGGCATACTTACGTAAAGCTGAGTTAGGCTTCTTTGGTGTCATTGTAGCAACACGGGTACAAACGCCACGCTTCTGAGGTGAATTATCATTAGTTGGTTTTTTAGCTAATGAGTTGAAACCTCTATTTAAAGCTGGAGACTTTCCCTTTTTAGTCTTTTCGCTACGTCCTTTTCTTACTAATTGGTTAATTGTAGGCATGATTTTCTCCTTTCTAATTCTAACACACAACTCCGGGTGTTTCACAAATTTGTTTTTATATATGTGCCCTCAACGGACACCTTTGTCAGTATATGACAAATAAAAGTCCTCGTCAACAACTTTTTTTAATTTTTTTATATATTTGGGATATTTATTTATCAAAATACCAGCCCGTATCTTCATGATAAATCATCTGTTTGGTCATTCTTCCATCAATACAGATATTTTCACCGTTGATAAATGATGCTTGAAATGAACATAGAAATAGAACCATAGATGATATGTCCTGGGGATTTACTACTCTTCTAGATGAATGTTGATATGCATCAGGACCGATGTATGTATTACCACGAGTATCAATCCATCCTGGTGAAATAGAATTAACTTTTCCATGACCTCTTAGACTCATCATGAGAGCGTGTGTAAAGGCCTTTATGACTCCTTTTGCAGCAGTTTAACTTTCTGTATTAGCTTGACTCATACGGTCTCTAGAAGACGAAAAATTAACAATAACTGCATCTTTATTAAAATGAGTCCTTGAATAGCTTTGTAAGATAGAATGGAGCAGTGACTCCAACAGATAAATCGTATTGAAACTCTGCATAACTACATTCATCAATACCTTTCATTATAGGTAAAGCATTATTAATGAGATAATCAATATGGCTATGCATCCTAACACATAAGAACTAAATGCTTCTAATGTTTCTTTATTGCCTATATCCCCCACAAAATAAGTACCCGTTGTCTTGTCGATTACTTCAATGACTGCTCCTTCTTTTCTAAAATCCTCTACTATGGCTTGTCCTATAACATGAGCCCCACCAGTAACAACTACCACCTTGTTTTTAAATTTCCTAACGTTTCTCCTTATATATGAAAACACTATGGACACAGGTCCATAGTGTTTCTTATAAATTAAGCGTCATGATGAGAAGTTACAAATTCTTCTTCTTCATCAAACATTGCAGAGTCAGGCGTGAAGTTTTCAGCTTCTTCTCTTGATTTTTCAAGTTCAGCCTGCTGAAGAGCTTCTTCTTCCTCTTTCTTGATTGTTTCTTCAGATTTTAAAGGTCCTCTTAAGCCAGTACCTGCTGGTAATAGCTTACCGATAATAACATTTTCCTTTAGACCCTTAAGTTTATCTACTTTACCTCTGATTGCAGCATCAGTAAGAATTCTCGTAGTTTCCTGGAATGATGCAGCTGATAACCATGAATCTGTTTCTAATGAAGCCTTAGTGATACCAAGTAAGATTGGTCTACCAACAGCTGGACGTTTACCCTCCTTAAGAACCTGTCTATTTAATTCAGTGAAGTTCTTAACTGAAACATGTGATCCAGGTAATGCAGCTGTATCGCCGCCTTCTACAATCTTCATTCTTCTCATCATCTGCTGAATGATGATTTCGATATGCTTATCAGAAATTTCGATACCCTGTAATCTATATACCTGCTGTACTTCTTTTAAGATATATTTTTCTACTGCTTCTGCAGATGCAACAGATAATAATTCTTTTGGAGAGATAGAACCTTCTGTGATCTTATCACCTGGTTCAACAATATCTCCTTCTGAAACAGCTACTTTTGCACCAATTGGTGTTAAGTAAGTCTTAGTTTCAAGATCATTTGCGACAGTAACTTCTGAACGCTGGTTGTTATGATCACCCTGTGTAGTAATTGATGAAACGTGTCCATTGATTTCAGAAATAATTGATTTAGCCTTTGGAACACGTGCTTCAAACAATTCCTGGATACGAGGAAGACCCTGAGTGATATCGGCGTCACCGGCAACACCACCCATGTGGAATGTACGCATTGTAAGCTGAGTACCTGGTTCACCGATTGACTGTGCAGCCATGATACCGATTGTTTCACCAAGTAATACTTCCTGACCAGTTGCTAAGTTTAGACCATAACACTTACGGCAGATACCTGTCTTAGATTTACATCCGAAGATGTTTCTAATTTCAACTGTCTTGATACCAGCATCAGCAACAGCTTTTGCTGATTTTTCAGTCATTAATTCATTTGCGTGGACAATGATTTCACCAGTTGCTGGATCACAAATATCCTTTAATGAAGTACGACCAACAAGTCTATCAACTAATGGTACGATGACGTTACCATCAGCTGTATTAATTAATTCAGATACTTCGAATCCCTTATCAGTATGACAATCGTCTTCTGTGATAATAACTTCCTGTGCTACATCGACAAGACGTCTTGTTAAGTAACCTGAATCGGCAGTCTTTAAGGCTGTATCTGTAGAACCTTTACGAGCACCATGTGTAGAAATGAAGAATTCTGATGCAGTTAAACCTTCACGAAGGGCAGACTTGATAGGAAGTTCGATAGTTTCACCCTTAGGGTTACTCATCAATCCACGCATACCTACAAGCTGAGTGAAGTTAGAGATGTTACCACGGGCACCTGAATCTGACATGATGAAGATTGGGTTATCACGGTCAGCTTCGAATTCTTCTTTAACGATACCAGTAACTTTTTCTTTAACGTCATTCCATAATTTGATTACGGCTGTATAACGTTCATGTTCTGTTAATTTACCTTTGTTGTATAACTTCTTAATTACTTCAAGATGTTCATCAGCATCATCGAATAAATGATATTTATCCTGAGGAATCTGAATATCATAAGCAGATACTGTAATACCAGCGATAGTTGAATAATAGAATCCCTGGTTCTTTAGTCTATCAAGCATGACATGGATTTCATCAATTGGACAAATCTTGAAGTATTCATCGATGATGGCTCCAAGAGTCTTCTTAGTGAACTGCTTAATTAAAGGCTGAGCTTTGATATGAGCCTTGATATCTGTACCATAAGGTAAGAAGTACTTCATTGGAGTAGCCTTTAAGCTTGCCTTATCTGGGTCATTTAAGTATGGGAATTCACCTTCAAAAATCTGGTTGAAGATGATCTTACCAACTGTAGTGACTAAATACATGTTATTCTGTTCTTCAGTGAATGTCTTATTCTTTAAAGCAGCAGCACGAATCGCAATTCTTGTATGTAAGTTAACAGTCTTATTGTAGTAAGCCATTAATACTTCGTTCACATCTGCGAATACTGTACCTTCACCAATCTGATCTGCTTTTTCTGTTGTTAAATAATAGTTACCAAGCACCATGTCCTGTGACGGAGTAACGATAGGTTTACCATCTTTTGGACCAAGGATATTTCTAGAACCAAGCATTAACTGTCTTGCTTCCTGAATTGCTTCTTCACCTAGTGGTGCATGGATGGCCATCTGGTCACCATCGAAGTCGGCATTGAACGCTGGACAAGCTAATGGATGAAGACGGATTGCACGACCTTCTACTAGTTTAGGTTCGAAAGCCTGGATACCTAATCTATGTAATGTAGGGGCACGGTTAAGTAATACTGGATGATGTTTGATAACATCTTCAACGATTGGCCAGATCTTATCATCCATCTTATCAATCATACGTTCAGCAGCTTTGATATTAGTTGCTAATTCGTTTCTTACTAATCCAGAGATAACGAATGGCTTGAATAAGTTAACAGCCATTTCTCTTGGAATACCACACTGGTACATTTTTAATGTAGGTCCTACGGCGATAACTGAACGTCCAGAGTAGTCTACACGCTTACCAAGTAAGTTCTGTCTGAAACGTCCCTGCTTACCTTTAAGTGTGTGTGAAAGAGATTTTAATGCTCTTCCTCCAGCTCCTGTAATAGGTTTAGAACGTCTACCATTATCGATTAAAGCATCTACAGATTCCTGAAGCATACGCTTTTCGTTCTGTACGATGATGCTAGGTGTACCTAATTCTAATAATTTCTTTAAACGGTTGTTACGAGTGATAACACGTCTATATAAGTCGTTTAAGTCACTTGTCGCAAAACGACCACCGTCAAGCTGAAGCATTGGTCTTAAATCAGGTGGAATAACTGGAAGAACATCCATAATCATCCATTCTGGCTGGTTATTAGAGCTTCTGAATGCATCAATTGCTTCAAGTCTCTTTAATAACTTCTGTCTCTTCTGACCCTGAGCTTCTTTTAACTGATTTTCTACATCTTCAAGTTCAGCATCTAAGTCAACCTTCTGTAATAATACTTTGATTGCTTCTGCACCAATCTTAGCCTGGAACTGACCACCGAACTTTTCAACACAGCTACGATAATCTCTTTCAGATAATACCTGCTTGTATTCAAGTGGTGTAGAACCTTTATCAGTAACAACATAAGATACGAAGTAGATGATTTCTTCTAACTGTTTAGGAGACATATCAAGGATGAGTCCCATACGAGATGGAACGCCCTTTAAATACCAGATATGTGCAACTGGAGTTGCTAATTCGATATGACCCATTCTTTCTCTTCTTACTGAAGAACGAGTAACTTCGACACCACAACGGTCGCAGACAACACCTTTATATCTTACTTTCTTATATTTACCACAAGCACATTCCCAGTCCTTTGTTGGACCAAAGATTCTTTCACAAAATAAACCGTCTTTTTCAGGCTTCTGTGAACGATAGTTGATTGTTTCAGGTTTTTTGACTTCGCCATATGACCATTCACGAATCTTCTCAGGAGAGGCTAAACCGATCTGAATTGCTGAAAAATTATTATTCTCTGCCATTATTCTTCCTCCTCACCGCTTTTTCCAAATAATCCTTCGATAATATCATCGACTGATTCTGGAGCTTCATCATCATCGAAGCTGTCTTCTACGATATCATCTTCACCTTCGGCAACGAATTCTTCGCGAGTGTCAACTTCTTCATCTTCTTTTTCATCATTTTCTTCATCTTCTTTTGGCTTCTTAGGCGCATCGAATGAACGAGGGAAACGACGATCTTCATCTTCAATATTACCTACATTGATTTCATTACCTTCATCATCTAATAGACGAATATCTAATGCCAATGCCTGTAATTCTTTCTTTAATACTCTGAATGATTCAGGTAATCCTGGTTCAGGTAACTTCTGTCCCTTAACGATTGCTTCATAAGTCTTAACACGTCCTACAACGTCATCTGACTTAACTGTTAAGATTTCACGCAATGTATATGCTGCACCATAAGCTTCAAGTGCCCATACTTCCATTTCCCCGAATCTCTGACCACCGTTCTGAGCTTTACCACCAAGTGGCTGCTGAGTAACAAGTGAGTAAGGACCAACTGATCTCGCATGTAACTTATCATCAACCATGTGACATAACTTGATCATGTACATGATACCAACTGATACTTCGTTATCGAAATATTCACCAGTTTTACCAGAAATAACTTTCTGTTTACCATTTTCTGGCATACCAGCTTCCTTCATGATATTTTCTAAGTCCTTAGAATTGATACCATCAAAAGCTGGAGTTGCGAAATACTGACCGCCTAACTGTCTAGCAGCATAACCTAAGTGTAATTCTAATACCTGACCGATGTTCATACGAGATGGTACACCTAATGGGTTAAGCATGATATCAAGTGGAGTACCGTCCTGTAAGTGAGGCATATCTTCTGTTGGTAAGATCTTAGAGATGACACCCTTGTTACCGTGTCTACCTGACATCTTATCCCCTTCAGAAATCTTACGCTTCTGAACGATATATACTTTGATGACTTTATTTACACCTGGCTGTAAATCGTCTCTTTCAACTTCCTTATAAGCAAGTGAGTTTGCTTCACCATACTTGTTTTCAGTTTTTCTATCTTTACCTCTACGAGTAAATACTCTGATACGATGAACGATACCAGAACCACCATGTGGTACTCTTAATGAGTTATCTTTAACTTCTCTAGATTTTTCACCAAAGATAGCTAATAATAGTTTTTCTTCTGCAGATAATTCTGCCTGTCCCTTAGGAGTTACTTTACCAACTAAGATGTCACCTTCCTTAACTTCAGCACCAACGCGGATAATACCGTTTTCGTCTAAGTTAGAACGTGCATCTTCACCTACGTTAGGAATATCTCTAGTAATTTCTTCAGGACCTAACTTAGTATCACGACATTCAATTGTATATTCCTGAATGTGGATAGAAGTATAGTAGTCTTCTTTAACAAGCTTTTCATTCATGATGACAGCATCTTCGTAGTTATAACCATTCCATGTCATGAAACCTACAAGAACATTCTGTCCTAAAGCTAGTTCACCCTGTTCCATAGCTGGTCCATCAGCAAGAACCTGACCCTTAAGAACATGATCACCAGCCATAACAATTGGACGATGGTTTATACATGTACCAGCGTTAGATACAGTGAACTTTAATAACTTATATGTCTTTTCGCCGCTTTCACCTTCAACGATGATCTTCTTAGCGTCAACATATTTAACAGTTCCTTCTTCTTTAGCAACAACTGCAGCACCTGAGTCTCTTGCAGCCTGGAACTCCATACCTGTTCCTACATAAGGAGCATGTGGATTTAATAGAGGTACAGCCTGTCTCTGCATGTTACATCCCATGAGGGCACGAGTCGCATCATCGTTTTCCAAGAATGGGATACATGAAGATGCAACTGATACGATCTGTTTAGGCGAGATATCGATGAAATCGATTTCTTCTGGCTTAGCCATAATGTTTTCACCTAAATGACGTGAAATAACCTGTTCATCAATGATACGGTCATTTTCATCAGTCTTAACTTTTGCCTGAGCAATAATATAGTTCTTTTCTTCATCTGCTGTTAAATAACGAATATCATCTTCATCAATAACGCAGTTATTTACTTTACGATATGGAGTTTCAATAAATCCATATTCATTTACTTTTGCATAAGATGCAAGTGTAGAAATCAACCCGATGTTAGGACCTTCTGGTGTTTCGATTGGACAGATTCTACCATAGTGTGATGGATGGACGTCTCGTACTTCATAACCTGCACGGTCTCTTGATAAACCACCAGGACCTAAGGCAGAAAGACGTCTCTTATTTGTTAATTCAGCAAGTGGGTTAATCTGGTCCATGAACTGAGATAACTGTGAACTTGCAAAGAATTCTTTGATGGCAGCAGTTAATGGACGAATGTTTGTTAATGACTGTGGAGTCATAGAATCATCTTCAGCTAAAGACATTCTTTCCTTAACTACTCTTTCCATACGTGATAAACCGATACGGAACTGGTTCTGAACTAATTCCCCAACAGTTCTAACACGTCTATTACCTAAATGGTCGATATCATCTAATAAACCAATGCGGCTCATTAAAGACACTCTGTCTTCAGCTGCTAAGTCCTGAGAATCATAGATATCAACAAGGTTAAGCATATAAGAATATGCAGCAATAAAGTCTGAAATAGTGACAAACTTACTATCTAGTGAAAGATCAGTACCGATTACTCTCATCTTGATAGATTTTGATTCATCTGTATATACATCTAAAACCTGAATAGTGTGGTTAGAATGCATATTTTCATTTGTTTTGATTTCTCTTGTATGTGCACCCGCTTCAAATACTGGCTTTAAGATTTCTAGTTTATCTTTAGTGATCTTAGTACCTTCTGTCATTACAACGTTACCATCAACGTCAACAACATCTTCAGCAAGAACACGATCAGCAATACGATCTAATAAGCTTAATTTCTTACGAAGCTTAAAACGACCTGCTTTTGCTAAATCATAACGCTTTGGATCGAAGAAACGCGCAAATAGTAAAGAGTTAGCACCATCTAAAGTAGCTGGTTCACCCGGTCTCAATTTACTATAAATTTCCATCAACGCATCATCAGTGTTATGTGTTGGATCCTTTTCAAATGTATTGTAGAGGAACTGGTGTTCTCCGAAAACTTCAATAATATCTTCATTTGAAGAAAGTCCTAGAGCACGTAAAAGAATAGTACCTGGAATCTTCTTCTGACGGTCAATACGAACATTTAGAACATCCTTGGCATCATTTTCAAATTCAAGCCAAGTACCACGAGATGGGATAACCTGTCCATTGAAGACAGTCTTACCGATCTTGTCTGTTCCATTACCAAAATAAGCTCCTGGAGAACGAACTAACTGTGAAACGATAACACGTTCTGCACCATTAATAACAAATGTACCTGAATCTGTCATTAATGGGAAATCACCCATAAATACTTCACTTGTCTTGATTTCTCCAGTTTTCTTGTTTACAAGACGTAAAGTAGCACGCAAAGGAGCTGCATAGATTGCATCTCTTTCTTTACTTTCATCTGCATCATATTTAGGCTCATCAAAACGACAGTCAACAAACTCCAATGATAAAGTGTCGTTAAAATTTGTGATAGGATAAATATCCTCAAATACTTCTCTTATACCTTTTTCCTGAAACCACTTAAATGAATCTGTCTGAATTTCGACAAGGTTAGGTAGTTTCAAAGAACCACTAATACGAGAATAATTGCGTCGCTTAATGCGGCTTTCTGCAGTTCTTACATTCTTTTCCAAAATCCGTTCCACTCCTTTTTTAATCTCTATCTGCAAGCTAAAAAGGGTCAAAAATGACCTGCTTTTATACATGAGTAGGCATTTTAGTATACTAGCACAAGGGTACTTTTGTGTCAACCCAAAAAGGGAAATTTATACAATTTCCCTAATTATCATTATTTAATTGATTGAATTATATAATAGCCTTTATTTCGCTTCAATATTTCCGCATTTCCAAAAACTTCTTCCATGCATTTCTTAGCGCTTGGTGCACCCTGCTTCTTTTGAATTACAATCACAAGACGGCCATTCTTATTTAAGTGTGAATAACTTTCTTTAAGAATAGTCGTCACAACATTCTTGCCTGCACGAATTGGCGGATTAGAGATGATCATATCAAAACTCTTCTCTACTTGATCATATGCATTACTTTCATAAACATGCATATCTTCAAGATGATAATCTTCAATTGTATGCTTTGCAAGATCCATTGCACGTCTATTGACATCTACCATATCAAATGTCACATCTGGATAAACCATCTTCAGGCTGATACTTAATGCACCATATCCACATCCAACATCTAGTACAGATTTTACACCTTCTAGATTAACGGTGTCAAGTAGAGTTCTTGAACCGAAATCTACATTATCCTTAGAGAAAACACCACGGTCACTATGAAAATCAATAGAATGTCCTTGAAAATCAAAATGAATCATTGAAGGTCTGCTTTCTATTTCATCATTTGTATAATAGTGTGACATTCTCATTCCTCATAAGAAAAAAGCCCTAAGATAGGGCTTTTATAATTGTGTTTGTATTAAATTACTTTAATTCAACAACAGCACCAGCAGCTTCTAAAGTTTCCTTTAACTTAGCACCTTCTTCAGCTGGTACGTCTTTCTTGATTTCAGATGGAACCTTGTCAACTAAGCCCTTAGCATCAACTAGTCCTAAACCAGTGATTTCTCTAACAGCCTTGATAACTTTAACCTTTGTAGGTCCAACTTCCTTAAGGATTACTGTTACGTTAGCAGCAGGTCCTTCTTCTTCAGCAGCAGCAGCAACTGCAACTGGAGCAGCAGCTGTAACGTCGAATTTTTCTTCGATTGCTTTTACTAATTCATTTAATTCTAAGATTGTAGCTTCTTCTAAGTAAGCTAAGATTTCATCAGTTGTTAACTTTGCCATTTTAATATTCTCCTTTATTTCGATATTAAGCAGCCGCTTCTGCTTCTGCAGGAGCTGCTTCTTCTGCAGATCCTTCTGCTTCTTTGTCAGCTACAGCCTTAACAGCTCTAGCAACTTTTGATACTGGTGCCTTTAAGCAAGCCAATAACATTGATAACATACCTTCTTTGTTTGGTAACTTTGAAAGTTCCATAACTTCTTCTTTGCTCAACAATTTGCCTTCAACGATTCCAGTCTTGATTACAAGAGCTTCGTGATCCTTAGCAAATTTTGCTAGTACTCTAGCTGGAGCAACAGCGTCATCATGACCAAATGCAATAGCGTTTGGACCAGTTAAGAATTCATCTAATTCCTGTTTACCACAAGCTTCTGTAGCACGAAGAGCTAATTTGTTCTTATAAACTTTAAGTTCTACATTTTCAGCTCTTAAAGCACGACGAAGTTCAGTAACTTCATCAACAGTTAAGCCACGGTATTCAGCAACTACTACTGACTGAGCGTTAGTTAGCTTATCAGCGATTTCGTCGATGACTGCCTGTTTAGCGACTAATACTTTTTCGTTAGCCATTGTTACACCTCCATAAAAATTTTATTGCAACAATATACTCGTTATATAAAAACTCCTAGATTACCTAGGAGTTTGTCATTCATACATGACAATATCCCTCGGTAACAAATTGAGACTTGCGTCAGTTACTGTCTACGGTATATTGATTGCGGCATTAATAATTAAGCAGCAACTTTTACTGCTGGACCCATTGTAGATGAAACTACGCAGTTCTTAACGTAAGTTCCCTTAACTACTGAAGGTCTCATTCTTAATAATAAAGCATGGATAGCTTCATAGTTTTCAACTAGCTTAGCGCTGTCGAATGATACACGACCGATTGGAAGATGTACGTTACCATCTTTATCAGTTCTATAATTAACTTTACCGCCTTTAGATTCATTAACTGCTTTAGCAACATCCATAGTTACTGTACCAGTCTTAGGGTTAGGCATTAATCCCTTAGGACCTAAAATACGTCCTAATTTACCAAGCTTAGGCATCTGATCAGGAGTAGCGATCATAACATCGAACTCTAACCATCCCTTAGCGATTTCATCTAAGATATCCTGGCCGCCAACTACGTCAGCACCAGCGTTTTTAGCTTCTTCAGCCTTTGGACCTTCAGCGATAACACAAACTCTCTTTGTTTTACCAGTTCCGTTAGGAAGCACGATAGCTCCACGTAACTGCTGATCTGCATGTCTAGTATCAAGGTTTAACTTGAATACAACATCAACACTTGCATCGAATTTAGCAGTAGTAGTCTTCTTGACTAATTCAATTGCTTCTTCGATTGAGTATAGCTTGCCAGCTTCAATCTGCTTAGCAGCTTCTACATATTTCTTTCCTTTTTTTGACATTTTCTTTCCTCCTTAAGTGGTCTTAACGGATAGACCTCCCACTGTAATGACGGAATTCAACTCCATCAGATTGCTAATTAATTAAGCGTCTAAGCCTTCTACTTTGACACCCATGTTACGTGCTGTTCCAGCAACGATTTTCATTGCTGCTTCTAAATCATTAGCGTTAAGGTCTGGCATTTTGTATTCTGCGATTTCCTTTAACTTATCAGCACTTAGAGTAGCAACAGTCTGCTTTGAATCACTTGCAGCTTTCTTGATACCACAAGCCTTCTTGATCATTTCAGCAGCTGGAGCTGTCTTTAAAACGAAATCAAAGCTCTTGTCTTCATAAACAGTCAAAACTACTGGTACAGTTTCACCATGACGATCTTTAGTCTGATCGTTGAATGCTGTACAGAATTTTGGCATCTGAATTCCTGCACCTGCTAGAGCTGGTCCTGGTTTAGCACCACCTGCTGGGAACTGGATCTTCATAATTCTTACTACTTTTTTACCATTTTTTGCCACGGTACACACCTCCATTAAAATATTGTCCGTGCTGTGGTTCGTTTGGGCCGAAGCCCTCCCACGCATTTGACGCTATGCGTCGATTACCAATTATACATAATACAAAGCAAAAATCAATGCTTTTTTAATTTTTTTCGCTCTTTTTAAGAAAATTGTTGCTTTAGGTTATCTTATTCAGCAAAAATACCGTAACGATATT
>NZ_JBHSEB010000084.1:0-2641 GCF_042651925.1 Catenibacterium sp. GCM10023432
TATATTCTTTTTCAGATTTACCATAAGAAGTAAATAGATACTTACATTGTTTAATATACTTTTTAACGTTTTTATTATAAGTCATGCTCTTCCTCCATAAATGTATCAATAATACTTGTCATCTCTTTATATTCTTTATATATGCCCTCTAGGTACTCTTTTCCAGATGGCTCCAAATGATAATATATTCTTGTCATTCTCTTTCCAACAAGCCTTTTCTCACTTGATATATAGCCTAGATCTTCAAACTTATAAAGAACAGGATACATACTTCCTTCTTTGATATCTATCTTACCATTTGTAAGTTCTTTAATGGAATGAGTGATCTCATACCCATAACAATCTCTTATTGAAAGAATCTTAAGAAATAACATTTCTAGTTTAAAAAAGTTATTATTTTTTTTTGGCATAAGGCTACCTCCATAGAAAATAGTAACATGAATATATTTGTTAGACAATATATAGAAAAACTATATAGTAGTTGACGAATACATAATCACATGATAATATTTAACTATAGTAAACGTTTACATTATCACAAAGAATAGGAGGATAAAGGAAATGAAGAATAATGTAAAAAAAATCTTGATTGTTTTATCATGCATTTTTACTTGTGTATTACCTGTAAATGTATTTGCAGCTGAAGATGAAGTATTGGAGTGTATTACAGATTTTCTATCTACTTGCCAAATTACATCAGAAAATTTATCTGTTTCTGAATCAGTACCTACGTATAAAGATGGAAAAATATTAACAACTGATACCAATTATATAATATTTAGTGAAAATCATGTTATAGGAATACTAACAGAAACGAAGGGCATATTTACTTATATGGATTTAACAGACAAATCTATTAGTAACTATGCAGTTAATAAAGTTCATGCAATTGAGTATGATGGAATAGATATTCTAATTTATGTGGATGATTCTACTTATAGAATATCAAAAGATGAAATGATTAAAGATAAAGAACTTAAATATGGTGCATCGAAATTAAAAACGGAAAAAATATACTTGATGCAAACTCGTTCTAGTTCAAAATATTTAAGCATTCCAAAGTATAAACAAGAC
This sequence comes from Catenibacterium sp. GCM10023432, assembly GCF_042651925.1. Classification (NCBI taxonomy): domain Bacteria; kingdom Bacillati; phylum Bacillota; class Erysipelotrichia; order Erysipelotrichales; family Coprobacillaceae; genus Catenibacterium; species Catenibacterium sp. GCM10023432. The sequence goes on from NZ_JBHSEB010000084.1 coordinate 1,075, forward strand.
ACAAACTATACGTGTTGGGCAACTTGTATTAGCAGTGTTGCAAAATATAAAGGAAAGCCATATACGGCTCCAAGTACAATTTCAAGAAATCATGGAATTGATCCAAATAAACGTGGTGCAACTATTGGTGAAACTCAATTGGCAATGAGTAGTCAATTCGGAATCAAATCAATTGTGATATCACAAGGACCAAGTGCAATGGAATTGATTAATCTCATTAATGCAAATAAGCCTGTAATTACAGGTTTTAAATCTTCACAAAATGGACATATGTGTGTTATCAGAGGTTATGCTGAAGGAAGCTCTTATCTTACTGTTTCATATTTAGATCCTTCAAGTGCAACCTATAAGACTTCTCAAGTAACAACTGATAGAAAAATACAGTTTAAAGTAGGCAATTTAACTTACACAAGTGCAACTTATTTGAAATTAAGTTAATGTTAATTAGTTTCTTAGTTCATATTTTAAGATAAACTATTAATTATAAAGGAGATCATATGAAATCTAAAAAAACTATTGTAACTATTATTGTTTGTTTATTAATTGCTGTTGTTGCTGTGTTTGTAGTACCTAGTTCTAATTCTTATCTATTAGAAGTCACTGCAAGTGGAGAAAAGAAGAAAGAATATTCTTTATATAAATCAACTTCTATTTCTAATAAGCTTAAAGATGTTGATTTTGTTGATCATCTGCCTGATGGTATACAAAAATATGATGAGAGTAAAATGCGTTATGGTTCGCCATCGTATACAGTTATATTAAAGGAGAATGCATATCGTTTTTACAGAATATCTAATAATTCAGATGTACTTGTAACTAAATCAAATAAGAGTGATGATTCCAAAATAAAAGAATATGCTAGAGTAGATAAAGATAGTTTTAAGAAACTTGCATCATCAACAAATTATGTTGATTACGATCAACTAGATTACTGGAATTAGAAATAATTTAAAGGAGAGCTTACAGGTGGCTCTCCTTTAAAAATATTTCTAATAAAATAAAACCTTTCGCTTGTATTATTATAAAGCGAAAGGAGAGTATAGATCTCTTAGTTCACGAAATGTATTGTTGTATCTAAAGTAACAATTTACTTAGATAGAGTGTTTGTTTTTGAAAATACTTCAGCCATTTTTACATTAAATATAAATACTTTATCATCTGATTTTATATATAAATACCTACTATCTTCTACATCATTACATGATATCAAATAATAATCTCCATATTTGGTATTATTGAACCATCCAGCAGTGTAATTCTTATTAAATTGTCCTTTCACTTTCTTACCAAAATCAAATTAATCGATGTATTTTATCTCATTAATCTATGAATAATAAATGCTTTCTTCACTACATAATGGTGCCTTTATAGATATTTTTTCATTATCGTAATTGACCATCGGTTCAGACTGAAAATCTACTATAGTAAAAGCAATTATCATAATAGGAAAAATAAGAATGAAAACAGAAATTAATTTGCTCATTTTTTTTGACATTTGGAGGTGCGGACAATTTCTTGGACCAAAGATGATGCAATGGAGGAAAATATATGGCATATACGGAACAAG